>DATBBS010000710.1:0-8151 GCA_036270895.1 Xanthobacteraceae bacterium | reverse complement strand
CACTGTAAATTCCCTGTAGATCGCCTGTAGTATCAGGGAATCCGCCTGTTTTACGCGTCCCAATCCCTGTTCTTTTCGCCTGTTCGCGCCGACCGTTACAGGGCGCGTGGGCCATTTTACAGGGAAAGCGCGCCTGTTCGTCGCGGCGGACGATGCTTTCGACCGCTGATCGAAATGAACCTCGCGAAGGCGCGCGGCCCGAGCCGCGGCGCCATCAGCGTCCGTCGCTTCGCGGCGCGCAAAGCGGACAATATCGGCATCGCGGTGGCCCCGCCTAAGCGATCGCTCCGAAGGCGCCCGGCCCGGACGACGCGTTTCGCGTCCGCGCGCCGCCGGCGCTCCCTGTCGCCAAGCTGCGGAAGGTGATCGCATAGCGCAGCGTGTCGAGCGGCGGGATGCTGTGCTCCCAGTCGGTGCGGGCGGGGCCACGCAGCAGATAGGCGGAGCGCGGCTCCGCCACGAGCGAGCGGCGCTCGCACTTTGCGCCCGCCTTGCGGCGAAGCCGGAAGGTGCAGGGCGCCAGCAGCGAGATCCCGATAACGTCGTCGAAGACGGGTCGGTCCTTGTGCCAGCCGATGGCGGCGCCCGGCGTGTATTCGAGCACCAGCGCATGTTCGAGCGCCGCGGGCGCGAGCCCGGCGAAGCGGGCGGCGCGCTCACGTGCCGGCAGCAGGAATTCGGGTATCTCGTTGGCCTTGCCCAGGCCGCCGCCGCCGAAGTCGTAGCGCCAGCCGAACGAGACCACGCGCCGCTTGCCGAGGAAGCCGTGAAACTCGAATTCCTTGAACGGCAGCGCGGGGATCTCCGCGAGCAGGGCCTGCTCTTCGGCCGGGGAGAGAATGTCGGGCGCGTAGCGCATGCCCTCGGGCAGGTCGCTTGCGGTTTCGAACAGGTCTTGTTGTGTGGTCGCGGTCGGCACGGAATGCACTCTTCATCGCAAGGGCATCGGGACCGCATGCCGGCCTCGATCCTGGGGTGTGGGCGCGATGGAAAGCCGTCGCGCGGCGCAGAGGCGCCGCTCGGAGGCGCCGCGGTCGTCGCGAAATGCCCTGAGGAGGATGCGGCTGCGCGGCTTCGCCTGCGCCCGAAAAGGATATAGTGTCCAGGTTCGTTCCCAGCCAGTGCGGCCACGAGCGGTCAACATCCCACGGAGTGGTGATTACGATCGGGAGCGTCAGCCATGATGAGGAAATACAAGGTAGGAGAATTTCTCCTGCTCTTTACTTTCCTGGCGGCAGGAATCGGCGGGGCGCCCGCCGAGCATTATCCATCGCGCCCGATCACGCTGGTGAATCCGGCGCCGCCCGGGGGTCCGGGAGGCGCGCTCGCCCGTCTTCTCAGCGAGCCCATGCGGGCATCATTGGGCCAGCCGATCATCATCGAAGATGTCGGCGGAGCAAACGGGACGATCGGCACCGCCCGCGTCGCGCGCGCCGCGCCCGACGGATACACGCTCATTCTGGGCAATTGGAACAGCCAGATGGCGGCAAGCGCCTTCTATCCTGTGTCCTACGACATTCTCGAAGATTTCGCGCCGGTCTCATTGGTCACCGTTTCGCGGCTCTGGCTGGTTGGAAAGCTTGCTTTTCCCGCGAAGGATGCGGTGGAGCTGATCGCGTGGTTGAAGGCCAATCCGGGTCGCGCATCGGCCGCGAGTGTCGGCACCGGGAGCGCCGCGCACATCTGCGGGATCCATTTCCAGAACATCACCGCGACCCAGTTCCAGTTTGTATATTATCGCGGCGGCGGCCCGGCCTATCAGGATCTGGTGGGCGGGCATGTCGACCTCATGTGTGCCGAAGGATCGGCGACCTTGCCGCTTCTGCGCGACGGGAAGATCAAGGCATTCGGCGTGATGGCCAAGTCGCGCTGGTTCGCGGCGCCCGATGTGCCGACCATGGATGAGGTCGGCGTGCCCGGCCTCACTATTCCGTGGTGGCAGGGCCTGTGGGCTCCCAAAGGCACGCCGGGCGACGTCATCGCCAAGCTCAACGACGCGGTCGGCAAGGCTCTCGCCGATCCGGGCGTCAGCCGGGCGCTCGCGAACCTGGGCCTGGACATTCCATCGGACGAGCAACGCAGGCCGGAAGGAGTCCGCCGCTTTCACAAGGCGGAAGTCGAGAAGTGGTGGCCGATCATCAAGGCGGCAAATATCAAGCCGGACTAGACGAGCCGATGATCGACGGCATCCGCGGGGCCAGGCTTCGCGCACGGGTGCTCACCAAATAACCCATATGTATCAGTCATTTGCCCCGTAACGGGCGCCGCGGGCGCCGCCGCGTGCCGGCCTCGATGGCGGACCGGCCGCCCGCGATCGCATGCCGATCGTGGAACAAGTCACCCCGCGCGGCGGCGCCCGCAGGCCTGCCTGCTTGCGCCTGGGCTTGCAACATGGATACGTTGACCGACGTCACGACGACCCCAGGCTGGCGCGAGCGGACGTCAGAGGGGCGCCAACATGATCCGCGCGTTCTCGGCACTGGCCCAAGCGGTTGCCGTGATGTCGTGAGATGCGTAGCCGGGAGAGACCCCATGAGCAAAGACGACCGACCCGAGCTTCCCGACATGAGCGCGATGATCACGCAAAGCGTCGAGCAGGCGCGCGGCGCGATGACCAATTATTTCCAGTTCCTGCAGAAGAGCATGTCGGCCTCGCCATGGGGTCCGGCGGATCAGACCAAGACGTTGCGAAGCTACGCGGAGCGTAACGTCGCGGCGGCTTTCGAATATGCGGACAAGATGATCCACGCGAAGGACTTCCAGGATCTGATGCGGATCCAGACCGAGTTCGTCCAGAAGCAATTGCAGGTTTTGGCCGAGCAGACGAAGGAGCTCGGCGAGACGGCCGCCAAGACAGCGGTCAATACGTTCAAGGGGCCGCTGAATCCGTCGTCGTGAGTTTGTCGCCGGCGACCGTGCGGCGCTTCAGCTCATGGCCATGAGCAACCAGCCCAACGCCAGGATGGCGATCAGACCGCCCGCAAAGACCGCGCGCCGCAGCCACGCATGCATGACGATATCGTTGCGTGCCTTTTCGGCCGGGTAGGGCGGTGGTTGGGCCGGGCCCTCACGCACCATGGCGACAACCTCTCATCGCTTGAATCATCCGGCGGCTTTGCGCGGGCGTGATGGCCGCCGCACCCAAGATATCAATGAGCGGAAATCAATTTTGGTTCCGCCGGATCGACGCCCGCTGATCGGCTCGCGCCGCCACGGGCTGTGCTAGCCTGATGTCCTGCGCGTTGCGCGCCTGACCGGGGGACCGCCTTGAACCAGCTCGACTTGAATGGCCGCCATGCGGTGGTGACGGGCGGCGCGTCCGGAATCGGATTTGCGATCGCCCAACGCCTCGCCGGCTCCGGGGCCACGGTCGCGATCTGGGACCTCGATGAGGCGGCGGGCCGCATGGCGGCCGCCGCGCTGTCGGGCAGCTCCGCGGTGGTCGACGTCGGCGATGCCGCCTCGGTGGCGAGCGCCGCGCAGGCGAGCGCCGCTACCGGAATCGATATCCTGATCAACAATGCCGGCATCACCGGTCCCAACGACAAGCTGTGGGACTATCCGGTCGAGGCCTGGAAGAACGTGTTCACCGTCAATGTCCACGGCGTCTTTCATTGCTGCCGCGCCGTCGTGCCGCTGATGCGGGCGCGCAACTATGGACGCATCGTCAACCTCGCGTCGGTCGCCGGCAAGGAGGGCAACCCCAACGCATCCGCCTACAGCGCCAGCAAGGCGGCGGTGATCGGCCTCACAAAGTCGCTCGGCAAGGAGCTCGCCGACACCGGCATCCGGGTGAACTGCGTCACCCCCGCGGCGGTGCGCACGCCGCTGTTCGCCCAGATGACGCAGCAGCATGTCGACTACATGCTGTCGAAAATTCCGCTCGGCCGGTTCGGTGAGCCGGACGAGATCGCGGCACTCGTGGCCTGGCTCGCGAGCGAGGAATGCTCCTTCAGCACGGGCGCGGTTTTCGACCTCTCGGGCGGCCGGGCGACCTATTGAGCGGGCCGCGGGTCTAAGTTCGCCGTCGCATTCACGTCTGTTTCATGCCACCCTGCTAGCCTGGTTCCGTGGCTGTTTTCGTCGCGTGCGGTGTTAGTCAGCGTGATGCGTGCATTCTCGTCCCAGGATTTCGGCTTTCGCGGCACCACCCCGTCGGATGGCGGCATGGCTGACTCATGGGCCCCGGTTCCGCGTCTGTTTCGGGCCTTGCAGCCCTTGCCGGCGCCCTGG
The DNA here is from genome assembly GCA_036270895.1 of Xanthobacteraceae bacterium. Classification (GTDB taxonomy): domain Bacteria; phylum Pseudomonadota; class Alphaproteobacteria; order Rhizobiales; family Xanthobacteraceae; genus JAVDCA01. The sequence goes on along the minus strand of DATBBS010000710.1, from coordinate 3,918 downwards.
GAGGAGCGGTTTGGGCCGCTCAAGGCGGGCGCAAAAGACGGCCTGGTGGTGGTCGGGCAGTTCGGGCAATCGCTCGACGGACGGGTCGCGACCGAAACCGGTCACTCGCACTATATCAACGGTCCGGGCGGGCTCGCCCATCTCCACCGATTGCGCGCCCTCGTCGATGTCGTGGTGGTCGGCGTCGGCACCGCGCTGGCCGACGATCCGCAGCTCACGGTGCGGCATGTCGCGGGTCCCAATCCGGCACGTGTCGTCATCGATCCGCGCGGCCGGATGGCGGTGGGCGCCCGTGTGTTCGCGCGCGATGGCGCGCGCCGCCTGGTGGTGACCACAGAGGCGGCACGGCCGGAGCTCCCCGCCGACATCGAGCGCGTGGTCCTGCCGAGGACGGACGGGGGCATTGCGCCCTCCGCGATCCTCGCCGCGCTCGCGGAGTGCGGCTTCAAGCGCATGCTGATCGAAGGCGGCTCGCATACGGTCTCGCGTTTCATCGCGGCCGGCTGCCTCGATCGCCTTCACATCGTGGTCGCGCCCATCATCCTGGGCGCCGGCCGCGGCGGCGTCACGCTTGCGCCGGTGACGCATTGCGACGAGGCGCTGCGTCCCCCCATGCGGCTTCACCAGATCGACGGCGAGGTGCTGTTCGACTGCGATCTGTCGGCCCGGCGCCTCGCAATCGGGCTCGCGAAGAAATCGACGTGACCGACGCGGATCGATGAGCGGCCGGCCGCGACCAGGCCGCGCCGGCGCGTCAGCCAGGCGATGGTCTCGTTGAACGGCGGGGCGCCGCGCTCGCGCGCCGCGGCCGCCCATCCGGTGAGCAGCTCGTTCTGCATGTCGCGGTCGCGCGGCCCGATCACCCAATCCGCCGTATCGTGGGTGACCGCGTAGCCCACGGCGGTAAATCGCGCGACCGCGGCGGTGGCGGCGGTGGGCCCGAGCGCGGGCCCGAATCCCTTGTCGCCGCGCTGATGCGCATTGACGGCCGCGACGACGGCGGCGTCGCCGGGAACCGGCGGATCGAACGCGACCCGGCCGTCATAGCTCAGCGCCGCGTAAAGCGGGAGCCGCCGCGCCGCGATTTCGGTCACCAGCCGGTCGAGCCATGGCTCGGACACCAGGTCGAGCAGCGCCGTGGTGGTGACCAGATCGACCGCGCCGTCGAGCGCCGCCTCGAGGTCATGCGCGAGGTCGACCGGCAGCGCGGTAACCTGCGCGCGCTCGGGCCGCGCGCTGTCGGCGGCGCGCGCCAGCAGGCTGAGGTCGTTGTCGATCAGCCGCCAGGTCTGGCGCGCCGGCAGGTGAGGGGAGAGCGCCCGCAGGGTCGAGCCGGTGCCGCAGGCCAGATCCACGACGGTGACCGGATCGAGGTCGATCACCCATCCGGTGGCGGCGTCGCCGATCGCCGGGTTGCGCGCGCGCGCGTCATGGGGCTCGCGCAGCGCAAGCCATTCCGCCGCAAAGCCGCTCATGAGACCGCCTCGATGGCGCGCGCGAACAATTCGGCGGATTGCCGCCAGGTCGGCAGCAGCCCGGCGGCCGCGCGCGCGCCCGCGGCGAGCCGCCGGCGCTCGCCCGGCTGCTCGATCAGGTGCCGCAACGCCCGCGCTAGCGCGTCGCTGTCGTCGGGCGGCACCAGCACGCCTGCTTCGGTCGGAACGGTCTCCGGTATCGCGCCGGCGGTCGTTCCGACCACCGGCAGCCCATGGGCGATCGCCTCGCTGAAAGCCATGCCGTAGCCCTCGTGGCGCGACGGCAGCACGAAGATGTCGGCGCCCCCATAGAGCTCGTCGAGGCGGCGCTCCTGCACGGCGCCGACGAGCGCAATCCGCTCGCCGAGCCCGCGCCGCCGGATATCGGCGTCGAGCGCTTGCGCGGTGGCGGGGTCGCGACTTACGTCGCCCGCGATGGTGAGCCGCCATGACAGATCACGCAGCCCGGCCAGCGCGGCGACCAGCACATCATATCCCTTGCGCCGCACCACCGAGCCGACGGCGAGCAGCGCCAGCGTGCCGTCGTGGCTGCCGGGCGCCGGCGCCCTCGGCTCGCTGCCTGGCACCGCGACCGTGATGTCGGCGGAGTCGACTCCGTAGTCGGCTGACAGCAGGCGGGCGGTCGCCGGGCTCGTCACGATGACGTTGTCCGAATAGGCGAGCGCCGCGCGCTCGCGCTGAAGAAACCGGTCCGCCTCGGCGGCCGATAGCCCGGATTCCAACGCCAGCGGATGATGGACGAGCGCGATCAGCGGATGGTCCGGGTGCAGGTCGGCGGCGAGCTCGGGCATCGCCCCGAAGGCGAGCCCGTCGATCACGATCGGGATTCCTTTCGCAACGGCGCTCAGCCGGCTGCGCGTCGCGTCGAGGGTGCGGGCGCTCGGTCGCGGAAAGTCATCGCCGATATCGGCCACCTCGACGCGCCAGCCGAGACCCGCGAGCTCGGCGATCATGCGCCGGTCATACGCATAGCCCCCGGTCGGCGTCGCAAGATCGCCCGGTACCGCGAAAACGAAGCTGCTCACCGCAACGATCCTTCATACCAGGCGCGCGCGACATGGGATTCCGAGAGGGTAACGCGAATGGCCTGCAGCTCGCCCGCGCCGCGCCCGAGCGTGCCGGCGCGCGCCGCCGCCGCCAGGCGGTCGAAGATGTATTTGGTGAGGAATTCGGTGGTGGTGTTGTGACCGCGGAACTCGGGCAGGTCGTCGAGGTTGCGGTAGTTGATGTCCTTGGCGATGGCGCGCAGCACCTCATGGGCGCGCCCGATATCGACGACGACGCCGTTGGGGTCGAGCGCCTCGGCCATGAAGGCGGCATCGATCACGAAGGTCGCGCCGTGCAGCCCCTGGGCGGGGCCGAACATTTCCCCACGGAACGAATGGGCGACCATCACATGGTCACGGACCTCGACGGCGAACATCGGACCTCCGGAGCATCTGCCGGTCTACTGGTTAGCGGCTTTCCTTGAGAAATGCGATCAAGCCGACGCTATGCCGCCGGATAGTCGATCAGCTGGCACAATACGCCGCTCTCGGGGCTGAGAATACCGGACAAACGCACCGGCAAGTCCTCGAACGCGACGGCCGGCGCCAGCAGGGCGTCGAGCCGCGGATCCGCCAACAGATCGAGCGCGGCGGCGAGCCTGCGGCGGTGCGTCCAGCGCGGCCGATGCGAGGCCGCGATCTGGCCGACCTGGCTCGCCACGAGCCGGAGGCGGCGGCTGTGAAACGCGGCCCCGAGCGGGACCGCAACCTCGCCGGCGCCGTACCAGCTCATCTCCAGCACCGTCGCCTCGTTGCCGGCCAACCCAAGCGCGGTCGCCAGCCCGGCCGCGTTCCCGCTCGCATGCACCACGAGATCGCAGTCGCCCGGCGCGGCGTCCGGCGTCGCGAAGCCGATGCCGAGCGTGCGGGCGAGCGCCGCGCGCGACGGGTCGATATCGACGAGCGTCACCCGGGCGCCGGGCAGCCGTCCGCACAGCCACCCGACCAGCGCCCCCACCACCCCGGCCCCGATCACGGCGATGCGGTCCGCCGGCCCGGGCGCCGCATCCCACACCGCATTCAGCGCGGTCTCCATGTTGGCGGCGAGCACCGCACGGGCGGGCGGCACCGCGTCCGGAAGAGGCAAGACGGCGGCGGCCGGCAGCGTGAAGGCGCTTTGATGCGGATGGAGCGCGAAGACGGCGCGGGTTTTCAGCTCGGCGGGGCCGTGCTCGACCCGGCCGACGGTCGCGTAGCCGTATTTGACCGGAAACGGAAAGGCGCCGCCCATGTGCGGCGCCCGCATGCGCTCGAATTCGCTCGCCGGCACGCGGCCGGAAAAGATCAGCCGCTCGGTGCCCCGGCTGAGCGCGCCATGCAGCGCCCGCACCCGCACCTCGCCGGGGCCGGGCGCGGCGAGCGCCTCCGGGCGGATC
>DATBBS010000709.1:0-2853 GCA_036270895.1 Xanthobacteraceae bacterium | reverse complement strand
TAGATGAACTTCGCCCAGATATTGAGGATGTCGATCAGCTCGCCCGACAGGCGCTTGAAGCCCCAGGTCTCGTAGGCGTGCACCACCCGGTCGCGATCGCCCTCGAGCAACCCGTGATAGAGGTCGACCACGCCGCCGACGAAGCGTTCCGGGAAGATTCGGATGCACCCATAGTCGAGCAGATTGATGCCGGCGCCCTCGCCGTCGCGCGAGAAGACCGTGTAGTTGCCGAGATGCGGGTAGCCATGGATGACCCCGTAGCGGCTGAACGGGTGCCACCACGCCTTGAACATGGCGACCGCCAGGCGATTGCGCACCGCCAGCGGATCATCCTTGAAGACGAGCAGCTTCTCGCCTTCCAGCCAGTCGAGGGTGAGCAGCCGCCGCGTCGAGAGCGCGGGCCACACCTGCGGCACGCGCACCTCGGGCGTCTTCGCCAGCATGGTGCGATAGAGCGCCACATGCCTGGCCTCGCGCACGTAGTCGAGCTCCTCGCGCACGCGCGCGCCGATCTCCTTGCCGATCTCGCTGGTGTCGATGGCCGGATCCATGCGGCGATGAATCGCGAAAATCCAGTCGAGCTGCTGCAGGTCGGCTTCGACCGCCGACTGCATGTCGGGATATTGCAGCTTGCAGGCCAGCTCGGCGCCCTTGTGCGAAAGCGCGCGATGAACCTGGCCGAGCGAGGCCGCGGCGGCGGGACGGTGCTCGAAGCTCGCGAATTTCGACTGCCAGTCGGGCCCGAGCTCGGCCATCATCCGCCGCTTGACGAAGGCCCAGCCCATGGGCGGGGCTTCGCTTTGCAGCTTGGTGAGCTCGGCCGCATATTCGGGCGGCAGCGCGTCGGGAATCGTCGCCATCAATTGGGCGACCTTCATGATCGGTCCCTTGAGGCCGCCAAGCGCCGCCGCGAGCTCGATCGCATTCTTGCCGCGATCGAGCGTGAGCCCGAAGAAACGCGTCGCCGCGATTTTCGCCGCCACTCCGCCCACATTGGCGCCGACCCGCGCGTAGCGCGCGGCCCGGGCGGAGAAACGGTTTTTTTCGCGGTCTGTCATGGGAGATGCGCTCTGCCTGTCTGGCGCAACAAATGGGGAGCGCGCGGCCGAACCCCAACGGGCCGGCCGCAGGACAAGTTGACGGTTGAGGCGCCGCGCCCTTGGTATATCACTTGACCGGCTTGCGATCCCATGACCATCAGAGGCGTTGTGACCTTACGCGCATGACCTTACGGGCATGACCGAAATTCCCGCATCCCAGGCGAGCCGCCGCCACCGCATCCTCGCCGGTCTGGTCTGGATCGCATGGAGCCTGGGCGTGGTTGCGACCGCGCTCGCCTTCACGGCGCCGTGGGTCCCCGCATTCGACCTGATCAACGACGCCCGTCCGTTCGGCGCGCTCGCCGCCCTCGCGCTGCTTCTCGCCGCCATGGCGTTGCGCGAATGGCGCCTGATCCGGCCGACCGCGGCGCTCGCCCTGCTGCATGCCGGATTGCTGCTGCTGCCCTGGGGACGCGCCGCCGACGCGGCCCCCAATGCGCCGGCGGCGCTCCGGCTGCTCACGTTCGCCCTGCCTTCCGACAGCGGCCGGCTCGACGACATCGCCGATTTCGTCCTGACCTCCGGGGCCGACATCGTGCTGCTGCAGGACGTCAGCTGCACCGCCGCCGACCGGCTGATCCCAAAACTGCGAGCAACCTTTCCGAACGCCTTCGTGCCGGCGGACGGCTGCGACGGACAGGCCCTGCTGGCGAAGCGGCCCTGGGGCGCGGTCGGACAGGTGATCACCACCACCCGCAAGCCGCTGCTGATCTGGGCGCGATTCCAATGGAACGGCTCCGCCTTCACGCTCACCGGCGTCCGGCTCGCCGGCCCGCGCGCGCCGAACCAGCAGGCCGCCGACCTGGAGCGGCTGCGGGCGCATCTGAGCACGCAGGGGCCGGCACAGATCGTTGCTGGGAATTTCAATCTCACGCCGTTCACTTGGAAATTCGCGCGGCTCAACAATGCGGGCCTCGGCCAGCACGCGACCTATCGGGCGACATGGCCCGCCGAGCGGCCGCTGCTGCTGATGGACAATGTGCTGTCGAGCGCCGACATCGCGAGCGTGCGCGCGACCATCGGTCCGCCGCTCGGCGCGGCCCACCGGCCGCTGATCGCGGATATTGCGTTCGTGAAATAGCGGCGACGCCCGGGATTTCTGGGCTCTGTCGCCGAACCGGCGCGGCCGTCATCACCTCGTCGGCGATCCAGCCTTGGTTTCTTCCATCTGCTCCAGCTCGGTGATCATCCGCTCCAGCACCGACAGCCCGCCCCGCCAGAATGCGGGCGCGCGGGCGTCGAGGCCGAAGGGCTTGAGCAGCTCGGAATGATGCTTGGTGCCGCCGGCCGCCAGCATCGCGAGATAGCGCTCGGCAAAACCCTCATGCGCCTTCTCGTAGACCGCATAGAGCGAGTTCACCAGGCAATCGCCGAACGCATAGGCGTAGACGTAGAAGGGTGCGTGGATGAAATGCCCGATATAGGTCCAGAAGGTCTCGTAGCCGGGCTTGAGCTCGATCGCGGGCCCGAGGCTTTCGGTCTGCACCTCGAGCCAGATCGCGCCCAGCCGCTCGGCGGTCAGCTCGCCCGATTTGCGCTCGGTGTGGACGCGGCGCTCGAAGGTATAGAAGGCGATCTGACGCACCACCGTGTTGAGCATGTCCTCGACCTTGCCGGCGAGCATCGCCTTGCGCTCCTTGGGGTCGCGCGTCGCGGCGAGCAGCCGCTGGAAGGTCAGCATCTCGCCGAACACGCTCGCGGTTTCGGCCAGCGTGAGCGGCGTCGGCGCCATCAGCGGACCGTTCGATCCCGC
>DATBBS010000708.1:0-1581 GCA_036270895.1 Xanthobacteraceae bacterium | reverse complement strand
AAATCCTTCCAGGGCACCGGCGGCGCCTGCTTCGCCGAGCAGCTCATCGCCTGCGGGGTCAAATACGTATTCGGCAATTCGGCGAGCGAGGACGCGCAGTTCTACGAGGCGCTGGTCGACCGGCCGCAGCTCAAATACATCCTCACCCCGCACGAGGGACCGGGCGCCGCGATGGCGGCGGGCTACGTCAAGGCCTCGGGCGAGCCCACCATCGTGATGCAGGCGGCCGTGGTCGGCATGGCGAACGCCATCGGCCAGATGTTCAACGCCTTCAAGGAGCAGACGCCGCTCGTCGTCTATTCCTACCGCACCGACCAGTCGCGGCGCGCCGGCCGCGACGGCTTCGAGGAGGTCGCCAACCAGGAGCAGATCGTCCAGCCGATCACCAAATACACCTGGCTCGCGCGCCGGCCCGACATGATCCCGGAGACCGTGCGGCGCGCCTTCAAGGCCGCATGGACGCCGCCGCACGGCCCTTCCTACATCTCGTGGCATTCCGACTACAACGACGAGCGGGCGCGCACCGAGATCATCGCGCAGGACCAGTTCGATCCGCGCATGCGGGTGCGCCCCAATCCGGACGAGATCGAGCGCGCCGCGAAGCTCCTGGTCGAGGCCAAGATGCCGCTGCTCATCGTCGGCGACGAGGTCCACAAGGCCAAGGCGGCCGCCAAGGCGGTCAAGCTCGCCGAGATGCTCGGCATGCCGGTCACGCAGGTGCGCCAGCTCTATGCCAATTTTCCCGAGACCCACCCGTTGTGGGTCGGCAACGTGCCGGCTGGAACGCTGCGCTCCCTGACCTATCCGAAGAATCCTGACGTCATCATCAATGTGGGCAACAAGTTCCAGCACAACAGCCCGGCGCCGATCGTGCCGCGCGGCCCGGCCTTCATCGACATGCGCATCGACGCCGCCAGCATGGGCAATGTCATGCTCACCGAGGTGCCGCTGGTCGCCGACGTCGGCCTGGGTCTGGACGACCTGATCGCCGCCGTGGCGCAGCTGATGACGCCGGCGCTCAAGCAAAAGGCCGCCGAGCGCGCCGAGGACGTTCGCCGCTTCGCCGAAAACGCGAAGAAGCTGCGTGCGCTGGTGTCCAACAGCCCGGATTGGGACCAGAGCCCGCTGATCGCCGACCGCGTCACCTGGGAGCTCGCGAAATTCGCCGATCCCGACGCCATCATCGTCAACGAGGCCGGCGCGGTCGCGATGCACTCCTTCGACTTCGATCCGCTGGGCGGGCGCGAGCTGTTCTATTATTACGGCGCGCATCTCGGCTCGGGGGTCGGCACCGCGGCGGGCGTCAAGCTGGCGCGGCCGAACCAGCAGGTGATCTGCATGGTGGGCGACGGCTCCTTCATCTTCGGGCCGACCGCGCTGTGGAACATGGCCCGGCTCGAGCTGCCGGTGATCACCGTGGTCTACAACAACCACGCCTATTCGGGGCCGCACAGCCGGGTGGTCTCGAATGTGCCGAGCGGCCGCATGGTGCAGACCGGCCAGTTCGTGCACGACTACCTCGGCAACCCCGACATGAACATGGCCGACATCGCGCGCGGCTTCGGGGTGGCGGGCGAGGTG
>DATBBS010000707.1:0-2725 GCA_036270895.1 Xanthobacteraceae bacterium | reverse complement strand
GTAGCAGACCACCAGCGCGAGCGGCTTCGGGATCGAATGGACGCAGGCGCGCTCGAGCGCCTCGAAGAAGGACGGCGTCGGCTCGGAGGGCACCGAGCGGATCACGCCGCCCGCCATCAGGAACCCGAAGGCATGAATCGGATAGCTCGGATTGGGCACCAGCACCACGTCGCCGGGCGCCGTAATCGCCTGCGCCACGTTGGCGAAGCCTTCCTTCGAGCCGAGCGTGGTCACGACCTGGGTGTCGGGGTTGAGCTTCACCCCGAAGCGGCGGGCGTAATAGGCGGCCTGGGCCCGGCGCAGGCCGGGAATGCCCTTGGACGCCGAATAGCGGTCGGTTCGCGGCTTGCCGACGGTCTCCTTGAGCTTCTCGATCACATGGGCGGGCGTCGGCAGGTCCGGGTTGCCCATGCCGAGATCGATGATGTCGGCGCCGCCGTTGCGCGCCACCGCCTTGGCGCGGTTGACCTGCTCGAACACATAGGGCGGCAGGCGGCGGATGCGGTGAAACTCTTCCATGATCGCGGTATCCCAAGATCCCGATATATCAAGCCTTTCCCGCTGGGCGGGCCGCCGATTCGACGCCACAAGGGGCGGTTGCTGGGAGGTCTTGTAACACGGCTTTGCGCTTTGCTCGACCCCGCCGCGCGGGATCGGTGCCACGCCGTTAATTCTTCGCCGGGGTAGCGACTTGCTTGGCTTGACGTTCCCGCAGGGCCGCCAGCTCGGCCTCAGCCGCTTTCTGCTCGGCATCCGTCAGCACGGCGTTCTGGCGTGGCGGCGGCATGTCATGGACGGCCGGATAGGCGACGGGGGCGCCCGACGGTTGCGGGGTATTGGCGGGCATCCCGCCGAGCTCGGTCGGCATCGAACTCAACGTGGACGAGCAGCCGCCCAGCCCGATGGGAAGGGCCAGCGCGGCCACCAATGCCAGGGCCCGCCGCCGCCCTGCGGCAGGGCGCAGCGGCTGATTCACCAGAAAACACGCTATTCGCGACTTCGACACCATTTGCCTGCAGAATGGAAACCGTCATGCCTCAGGATGATCTCCAAGCCCTAGCCGCGTAATATGTCCAAACCAGGGATTTGAAGCCCTGATACGACCCAAAGGTTAACGTCCTTGCGTGTCCCCCCCGCCCCACCCGCTGCCATCGCCAAGAAGCCGCGCAAAGCAAAACCGGCGCGTCCCGCCGGCGGACGCCCCGAGGCCGCCGCCAAGCACCGTGCGCAGGGCCGCCCGGCCGAGCCGCCGCGCGTGGAGGCCCGTCCCGAGGCCGTTGCCGGCCCGACCGCCCCGTCGGTGGACATCGAGGCCTTGTCGAAGAATGTCGCCCGCATGATCGAGCAGGGCGGCCGGGCGCTCGCGGCCTACCTCAAGGCCCACGAAGGGGGCCGCGCCGGCCAGGAAAATACGGATCTGGTTACCGATGCGGTGAAGACGCTCAGCCGGGTCCTGCAGTATTGGCTGGCCGACCCGCAACGCGCGCTCGCGCTCCAGGCCATGCTGGGAAAATCCTATCTCGACCTGTGGGCGAGCGCCGCCAAACGCCTGACCGGCGAGCCAGTCGGGCCGGTCGCCGCGCCCGACGCGCGCGACAAGCGCTTCAGCGACCCGGAGTGGTCGTCCAACCAGTTTTTCGATTTTCTCAAGCAGGGCTATCTGCTGACCACCGACTGGGCGAACCATCTGGTCAGGAACGCCCAGGGCCTCGATCCGCACACGCGCCAGAAAGCCGAGTTCTACGTGCGCCAGATCGCCAATGCGGTGTCGCCGTCCAATTTCGTGCTCACCAATCCGGAGCTGCTGCGCACCACCATCGCGTCCAATGCCGAAAACCTGGTGAACGGCATGCGCATGCTCGCCGAGGACATCGCAGCCGGCGGCGGAAGCCTGAAGATCCGGCAGTCCGATTCCTCCATGTTCGAGGTCGGACGCAATCTGGCGCTGAGCCCCGGCAAGGTGATCTATCAGAACGACCTGATGCAGCTGATCCAGTATGCGCCGACAACCGCGAAGGTGCTCAAGCGCCCCCTCCTGATCGTGCCGCCGTGGATCAACAAGTATTACATTCTCGATCTCACGCCGGAAAAATCCTTCATCAAGTGGTGCGTCGATCACGGCCTGACGGTGTTCGTGATCTCGTGGGTCAATCCGGACGAAAGCCATCAGCACAAGGACCTCGCCGACTATCTGCGCGAGGGCCCGCTCGAAGCCCTCGACGTCATCAAGAAGGCGACCGGCGAGAGCGAGGTCACGGCCATCGGCTACTGCGTGGGCGGCACATTGCTCGCGATGACGCTCGCCTACATGGCGGCGAGATCGGACCCGCGCATGTCTTCGGCGACCTTCTTCGCGGCGCAGGCCGACTTCATCCATGCGGGCGACTTGAAGGTCTTCGTCGACGAGGAGCAGATCGCCGGGCTGGAACGCCACATGAAGGAGCGCGGATATCTCGAAGGCAATACCATGGCGACGGCCTTCAACATGCTGCGCTCGAACGACCTGATCTGGCCCTATGTCATCAACAACTATCTCAAGGGCAAGGCGCCCTTCCCGTTCGACCTGCTGTACTGGAACTCGGATGCCACGCGCATGCCGGCCGCCAATCACTCGCTCTATATGCGCAGCTGCTACCTCGAGAACCGGCTCGCCAAGAGCGAGATGACGATCGACGGGGTGCGGCTCGACCTCAAGAGCGTCAGCATTCCGATCTATAATCTCGCC
>DATBBS010000706.1:0-5979 GCA_036270895.1 Xanthobacteraceae bacterium | reverse complement strand
GCATGACACGCTCGAGGCCCTGCTGCTCGCCGACCGCATCGTCGTGATCCGCGACGGACGCGTGATCGCCGACGGGACGCCGCATGCGCTGATGCGCGAGGACCGCGACCCCTATGTGCGCGATCTCATGCAGACGCCGCGCCGCCAGGCGGAGCGCTTGCAGGATCTCATGATGGGGCCGCGCCCATGACGGCCATGGACCCACGCGTCGCCGAGGCGCTGGCACGGCTGCCCGACTATCTCGGCAGCCATGTGCTGGTGAGCATGACGGCACTGGGGCTCGGCGTCGCCTTGAGCCTGCCGATCGCGCTGGTGTCGATCCGCCGGCCGGCGTTGCGCGCGGTCGTGCTCGGGCTCGCCAGCATCGTGCAGACGATCCCGGGCTTGGCGCTGCTCGCGTTGTTCTATCCGCTGCTCCTCGGACTGTCGGCCCTGTCGGAGCGCATCCTGGGCGCGGGATTTTCGGCGCTCGGCTTTCTGCCCGCGGTGCTCGCGCTCACGCTCTACAGCCTGCTGCCCGTCTTGCGCAACGCGGTCACCGGCCTCACCGGCATCGACCCCGCCATCAACGAGGCCGCGCTCGGCGTCGGCATGACGCGGCGGCAGGCGCTGTGGATGGTCGAGCTGCCGCTCGCGCTGCCGATCGTCATGGCCGGCATCCGCACGGCCGCCGTCTGGGTGGTGGGCACCGCGACGCTGGCGACCCCGATCGGCCAGACAAGTCTCGGCAACTACATCTTCGCGGGATTGCAGACGCAGAACTGGGTCTTCGTCCTGTTCGGCTGCGTCGCGGCCGCGCTGCTCGCGCTCCTGTTCGACCAGCTGCTGGCCCTGATCGAGAGCGGGCTCGGGGCGCGACGGCGTGGCCGCGTGGCGCTCGGAATCCTCGGCCTGTCGCTCGTCTGCTTCGGCGCGCTGGCGCCGGCCTGGTCGCACCCGCAGGCGCGCTACGTGATCGGCGCAAAAACCTTCACCGAGCAATATATCCTGGCGGCGTTGATCGAGCAGCGCCTGCGCGACGCCGGATTTTCGGCGGCCCGGCGCGAGGGCCTGGGCTCCGGCGTCATCCTGGATGCGCTCGCCGCCGGCGAGATCGACGTCTATGTCGACTATACGGGGACGATCTGGGCGAACCAGCTGCATCGCGACGACGTGGCGCCGCGCGCCGAGGTGCTGGCTGCGGTCGGCACGTGGCTGAAGGAAAAGCGCGGCATCGCGACGCTGGGCGACCTCGGCTTCGAGAATGCCTATGCGCTGGCGATGCGGCGCCAGCGCGCCGAGGCGCTCGGCATCCGCTCGATCGCCGACCTCGCTCGCGTCGCGCCACAGCTCACGATCGCCGGCGACTACGAGTTTTTCAGCCGGCCCGAATGGGCGGCGATCGGCTCGGCCTATGGGCTCGCGTTCCGCGCGCAACGCCAGATGCAGCCGGAATTCATGTATCCGGCCGCGGCGGCGGGCGACGTCGACGTGGTGGCGGCCTACACCAGCGAAGGCCGCGTCGCGCAATACGACCTCGTGGTGCTCGACGACCCCAAGCACGCGATCCCGCCCTATGACGCGATCCTGCTGCTCGCGCCGCGCAACGCCGACGACCGCGCGCTCGCCGACGCGTTGCGGCCGCTCATCGGCGCCATCGACGTCACCTTGATGCGCGAGGCGAACCTGCGCGCGACCGCCGGCGGCAAGGATTCCTCGCCCGCCGCAGTGGCGCGCTGGATGCTGGAGAAGATCGCGGCACCGAAGGAAAAATGACTCTCGTCATTGCGCGCAGCGCACGAGCCGACATGGCCGGACCCTGCGGCCGGCTCGATCCGCTGCATGAGAAAAACTAAGGCTGTCCGGAAAAACGATGCTTTGCGGGCATCCATGACATCGGGCTATGTGACTCTCGGTCGGGCTTAAACGCAGCCGCCCGGCGTCGTACCTCGACAAGACGGGTCGTCCAAGCGCTGATCCAGTCCCCACGCGGGAAAGGAGCGCCCTGTGAGCGACCAGACCGCAACAACCTCCACGCCATTTCCCGCCCCCGCGAAGCCCGCTCCCGCAGCGGCGCGCACCAAGCTCATACTCGAGGGGCCCATCTTCTCGACTCTGCTGCGCCTGTCGGCGCCCAACGTGCTCAACCTGCTGGCCTTCGCGGGCATGGTCACGTTCGACGGATTCTTTCTCGGCCGCCTCGGTTCCGACGCGCTCGCCGGCGCCTCGCTAGTGTTTCCCTGGGTGATGCTCGTCCTGCAGTCGACCAACAGCGGGATGGGCGCCGGCGTCTCGTCGGCGGTCGCGCGCGCGATCGGCGCCGGAAAGTCCGAACGCGCCAACGCGCTCGTCTTCCACGCCTTCCTGCTCGCGCTTGCGCTCGGCGCAATCTTCGCCGGCCTGATGCTGCTCGGCGGGCCGACCTTGTTTCGCCTGATGGGCGGGCAGGACGACATGCTCGATGCCGCCCTCGCCTACGCCTATGTGGCGCTGGGCGGCGCCGCCGCGATCTGCCTGCTCAACTTCATGGGCAATGCGGTGCGCGGCACCGGCAACATGGCGCTGCCGGCCGGCGTACTGGTCGCCTGCGTGCTGGCGCATATTGCGATCTCGCCGATCCTGATCTTCGGCTTCGGACCGCTGCCGCCGCTCGGCGCGGCGGGCGCGGCCTGGGGCCTGGTGCTGCCGTTCGCGGTCGGCGGCGCCTGGTTCGTCTGGTACCTGCACTCCGGGCGCGCGCTCGTGCGGCTGACATTCCGCGGAATGGCGCCGCGCTGGGAGCTGTTTGCCGACATCCTCAAGGTCGGCGTGCCGGGCCTGGTCAACACCGCCTTCACCAACCTGTCAGTCGTCGTTCTGACCGGCATTTCGGCCCGGATGGGACGCGACATCGCCATCGGCTATGCGATGGGCGCGCGGCTCGAATACATCATGCAGCCGCTCGCGTTCGGCTTCGGCACCGCGATCCTCGCGATGGTCGGCACCAACTGGGGCGCCCGCCAGTACGCTCGCGCCCGCGCCATCGCGGTCATCGGGGTGACCACTGTGGCGACCGTATGCGGCAGCATAGGGATCATCGTCGCGATCTTTCCCGCGCTGTGGCTCGGCCTGTTCAGCGACGACCCTGACGTTTTTCGCGTCGGCGGCCTCTACCTGCACATCGTCGCGCCGTTCTACCTCTGCTTCGGCATGGGCCTCGGACTCTTTTTCGTCTCGCAGGGCCTCGGTCGCGGCACCGCGGCGGCCGCCGCCAACGGGGTGCGCCTCGGCGTGAACGTCGTCGGCGGGCTCATCGCGGTCTACTGGCTCGATCTCGGCATGACCGGGTTCTTCGCCTCGGTCGCGGTCGGCTTCGCGGTCTATGCGGCGCTGCTCGCCTGGGCGGTGGCGCGGGTGAAGGAGCCCGGCATCGCGGTCGCGGCAACCGCTTAAGATTGCCGCGATTCCTGGCGAGGGCCTACGGCGCGCGGTTCAATTTCCAAATCAAACGGCAACGGCCTGTTCAAACAGGCGCACGGCCGACAGGATCCGAGCCCATCCCTTCGCGACGGTCAAACGTCACATCGGCGCATGTCGGCATCCCCAGTTCGCGCGCCTGCGTCGGGGAAATCCGCGCCGCCGCGGCGAAGACATGCTGATACCAATTGAGCACCGGCTCATCGTCGTTGGCCACCAGCTGGTCGTAGACGGACCGGCACAGGGCGAGGAACGCCGCATAGTCGCGGGACAGCCATGACGCCGCCAGCTCCGGCAACCGGGCTTCCTTGATATTGCCCCACGACCAGGCGCGCGGAAAACCGTATTGCAGCGGCGAAACCCATCCGCTGCTTTCGACCACCAGGGGAGCGACCACATCGGCAACGGTCTCCTCGCCGCACACCGTCGCGTCGCGCACGAACACGCGGGTCGGATGGTCGAGCAGCGCCGGGATCGTGGCGAGATCGATCTGCACGTCGATGACGTCCTTGTACAGCTCCCGGATCCGAACCGCTTCGAAGAGTGCCGCCGCGTTTTCCTCGCCGTCAGGCAGCGAGCCATCAAGGGTGCGGGTGGCGCGGCCGACCGGCTCGAGGGGATGGAGCTGAAGCAACTTGGCGCCTTGCTCGACGGCGAATTGCGCGACCCAGTCCAGCTCGTGCACGTTGTGGAAGGTGAGCGTGAAGATGAAGCCGAACGGAATGCCGGAGGCGCGCAGGCCCTGCAAGCGTCCGCACATCTTGTCGAAGGCCCGAGGGGAATTGCGCATGAAATCATGCGACTCGGGCACGCCGTCGAGGCTGATGGCGACCAGGTCGCAATCAGCCCCCAGGATGTCCAGCTGGCGTCGACCGAGCAACATGCCGTTGGTGGTGACGGTCGTGGCCAGTCCTGCGGCGTGCGACGCACGCAGCAGTTCTCCCAGCGCAGGATATAAGAGCGGCTCTCCGCCCGACACCGAGAGGACCTTGTAACCGATCGCGGCCGCATCGGCGACGACCCCACGCAGCAGATCGATATCCAGCCGTTCCGAAACCGCCGGCCCGGAATCGGAATAGCAATGCAGACACTCCAGATTGCAGCGTCTGCCGGGATGTACCTGCAGCGTGGGATATTTTCCCGCCGGGCCGTCCACGAAGGATCTAGCCCCGCAGGGTGAACTTGATCTGGGCTATGTCGGGCCGCGGCGTGCCGTGGATCAGGATGTTGAGGTCGCGCAACTCCTTCAGTTTCGTCAACGCGCCCACGTTGGTCTTCAAGTTGCCGATGCCTGTCTGCACCGTGCCGCCGATCACTTCCGGATTGGGGGTGCCGAGCTGATGCCAGTCGATGATCTTGGCGTTCTTTAAATTGCCCTTGATCGCTACCGCCGCCTTGCCCAATGCGAGGGACCCGCGCCCACTTGGCCTCTTAGCCATACGAACCTCCTCCGTTGTTTTGTCCGCGCCCAGCCCCGAACGGGCAGCCAGGCGAGAACGACGCAATTCGAACGGGAGCAGGAGATCGCCCGATGGCCTTCGGTAAGACCGAAGGATTTCCGTCTGGATTTCCGTTTCGTCGCCCGAATTGCCGCCATGATACACATACGCCCCACATACGGCCATAGCGTGTGAAGCCGGTCACAGGCCGTCACATCGACGCATGGGTCCCGGATCAGGTCCGGGACGGCATCACGATGCGATGAGCGGCGGACGGGCAAACGACTCTCGTCATTGCCCGCGCAAGCGGGCAATCCAGTATTCGCAGTCGTCCCCGGGACTTATGACGGCGCCCGAACGGCGTACTGGATGCCCCGCTTGCGCGGGGCATGACGACGAGAGGACGAGTGCCGATCAGTTCCGGCTCTTGTCCACCAACGCCCGCTGCTTGATCCAGGGCATCATCTCGCGCAGCTTGGCGCCGACCTGCTCGATCGGGTGCTGGGCGAGCTTGGCGCGGGTCGCCTTGAACGAGGTCTGGTTGACCCGGTTCTCCAGCATCCAGTCGCGGGTGAAGCGGCCGGACTGGATGTCGTCGAGGATGCGCTTCATCTCGGCCTTGGTCTCGGCATTCACGACGCGCGGGCCGGAGACGTATTCGCCGTATTCGGCGGTGTTCGACACCGAGTAGTTCATGTTGGCGATGCCGCCTTCGTAGATCAGGTCGACGATCAGCTTCACCTCGTGCACGCACTCGAAATAGGCCATCTCGGGCGCGTATCCGGCCTCGACCAGGGTCTCGTAGCCGGCCTTCATCAGCTCGACCAGGCCGCCGCACAGCACGCTCTGCTCGCCGAACAGATCGGTCTCGCATTCCTCCTTGAAGGTGGTCTCGATGATGCCGGCCCGCCCGCCGCCGATCGCCGACGCATAGGAGAGACCGAGATCGTGGGCGTTGCCCGAGGCGTCCTTGTGGATCGCGACCAGGCAGGGCACGCCGGCGCCGCGCTGGTATTCCGAGCGCACCGTATGGCCCGGCCCCTTGGGGGCGATCATCAGCACGTCGAGGTCGGGGCGCGGCTCGATCAGGTTGAAATGGACATTG
>DATBBS010000705.1:0-7934 GCA_036270895.1 Xanthobacteraceae bacterium | reverse complement strand
TCGACCTCGCCAAGGAATGGGACACCGATACGGTGCGCGACGCCTTGAACGCCTATCTGCGGCCGCATCCGGTCGCGGTGCTCGCGGCGCAGATCATGACAGCCGATTTCGACGCACGCTTCTCCGCCACGCAACGGCACTATCTCTACCGGATCGTCAACCGCCGCGCCGACCTGACGCTCGATCGCGAACGCGCCTGGCGGGTCGCCCGGCCGCTCGACGCCGCGGCCATGCATCATGCGGCTCAAAGTTTGGTCGGCCGGCACGACTTCACCACGTTCCGCGCCGCCGAATGCCAGGCGAATTCGCCCGTCAAGACGCTGCAACGCCTCGACGTCGACCGCCACGGCGAGGAGATTCACGTTCACGCCTCGGCACGCTCGTTTCTCCATACCCAGGTGCGCTCGATGGTCGGCTCGCTGGCGCTCGTCGGTGAGGGTAAATGGTCGGCGGACGACCTCGCACATGCGCGCGACGCACGCGATCGCGCCGCCTGCGGCCCGGTCGCGCCGCCTGACGGGCTCTATCTGGTGCGCGTGGATTATTGATCAGGGGCATCGCCATGATTTCACGACGTGCGTTCCTGATCGCAATGGGCTCGGGCCTGGCGGGCGGTCGTCTGCCGGCGCACGCGCAGAGCTTTCCGGGCGGACTGGTTCGGATCATCGTTCCCTTCCCGCCGGGCGGCGGCACCGACGTGCTGGGCAGGCTCCTGAGCAGCGAGCTGCAGGCGCTGTGGGGCCAAAGCGTCATTCTGGACAACCGGCCGGGGGCAGCCGGATTGATCGGAACGCGCCAGGCCGCCGCCGCGCCGGCCGACGGCACCACGCTGCTGATGGCTTCGACCGGCGCGATCCTCACACTCGCTGCGAGCCACCCTGGCGGCGCCCGCTATGACGTCACGCGCGACCTCGCCCCGGTCTCGCTGGTCGCGGCGCCGCCCTACATCCTGGTGGCCGAACCGTCGCAGCCATTCCGCACGACCGCCGATCTCATGGATTTCGCCAAACGCAATCCCGGCAAGCTGTCGTTCGGATCCTCGGGCGTCGGATCGGCATCGCATCTCTCCGGCGCACTCTTCGCGCAGATGGCCGGCATCGACATGCTGCATGTGCCTTATCGCGGCACCGGGCCCGCCGTCACCGACCTGCTGGGCGGCCGGATCAACCTGATGTTCTCGCCGGCCCTGACCGTGACGCCGCATGTCGCGGCCGGCACCCTGCGGGTAATCGGGACGACGGGCGCGACACGCTCGGCCCTGTTTCCGGATTTTCCGACGGTCGCCGAAACCGGCCTGCCGGACTACGCCTCGCTTGGATGGTTCGGGATGTTCGCACCGGCCGAAACGCCGCGGGAGATCGTCGACAAACTCGCCGCCGACGTCAAAAAGGTGCTGCTGCTACCGCAGTCCAAGCAGAAGCTGGCCCAGGAAGGCGCCGAGCCGGAGCCTAATTCTCCGGAGGCTTTCACGGCTTTCATCAACGCCGATATCGCGAAGTGGCTCGACCTCGCCCAGAAGGCCGGTATCAAGCTGGCGAATTAAAACCGGCGCACGAGAAGCGACACGATCGCAACAGGCCGCGAAGGTTACCCCTCGCGGCCATCGCGCGGGTGCCCACGCCGGTCGTCAGGTGCCCGAGCGACGTTGCGGCTCCAATCGCAGCTTGACCAGGAGGTTGCGCACATTGGCCTCGATGGCGGCAACAGCCTCGCGGCTCTGCTGGCGCGCGGCCTCGCTCTTGTCCCGGTGTGCCGGCTCCTCATGGAAATCGTCGCGCGCATCGCGCGTAATGTCCGACCGGCGCCGCAGAGCGGGAGCGGGGACGATACCCGGCGCGTCATGGACGTGGAACGACGGAGCTTCCCGATTCGACCCCGTCGGTTCGAAAACGGCGCGGGGACGCGGCCCCCCAAAATTATTCAAGATCAGGCGGGCTGCGAACGACCCGATGACAATGAGGGCGAGCGCCAGGCCGATCCCGATCAGGGCGGGCAAGTGGGTGGTTTCCTCCACGGACGACACCGGCCGCTCGGTCGGCGGCGCCTCCGAGGCGGCTCGTTTCGCCGGCCTCGCATCGCGGGTGGGGTTCGGCGCATCGATCTTCGAGTCCCTCAACGACGGGACCGGTGGCTGGTCCGCGACGGCATCGGTTGCTTGCGTCGGCTCGGCTTGCATCGCCGCCGATGGCGCGGTCGGGACGATCGCGGGAGGGTTCGCCGGCAAGGTCGCAAACGGCGATGCGTTGCCGCTGATGCTGCGTGCGCCCAGGGCGGCGGGCGGAGCCGACGGCATATCGATGATCGGAGGATCGACGGCCGTCGCCGCGCTGGGTCGCGCCGGCACGACCGAGTCACGCGATGGTCTGGTCTCGTTTTGGCCGGCGCTCGCACCGATCCCGCGCAGGTACCAGCAGTGGCGATTGCTGGCACGATCGATGCGGTAAAACCAATGGCTGCCGCGCGGCGACGGCCCACTCGGCTGGGCGAGACATTCTCCTGCCGCGGCGGGCGCGGTCTGGGCACGCGCCGGCGAGCCGGTCATCGCAACGCCGACCAGAAGACTCGCGAGCAGAGCGGCCCCGCTGTACGTCATGTGGTTTGACATTGGTCCCTCCATCCCGGGGGCGATACCTGCACCCCTGCCACGGTCGGTTTTCCAGGCTGATTAGGGCCTTAGTGCGTTGCAAATTCGGCATTTGGGGGTATGGGGCTGGCGTACCTTATAGGTTCGCGCCTTAAAGGCCGGCAAAATACCGCTCCACAATGCGCCGGTAGATCGCCGTCAGAGTCACGAGGTCGGCGGTCGGCACGCGCTCGTCGATCTTGTGCATGGTCTGGTTGGCGAGCCCGAACTCGATCACCGGGCAGTAATCCTTGATGAAGCGCGCGTCCGAGGTGCCTCCCGAGGTCGACAGCGCCGGCGTGCGGCCGGTGACGTCCTTGATCGTGCCCGCCACGAGGTCGACGAACGGACCCGGCTGGGTGAGAAAGACGTCCGCGTTCGACGGCTCCCACACGATGCGCCATCTGATGCCGCCACCGGCCGCCGCCGCCCGCGTCTCGATCAGCGCTTTCAGGCTGTCACGCGTATGGCGATCGTTGTAGCGGATATTGAAACGCGCCCGCGCCTCGCCTGGGATGACATTGACCGTCTTGTTGCCGACGTCGACAGACGTGAATTCCAGATTGGACGGATCGAAATGTTCGCTGCCGCCGTCGAGCGGCGCCGACATGAGCGCACCCATCAGGACGACGATCCCGCGCACCGGATTGTCGGCGAGCGCCGGATAGGCCACGTGTCCAGGCGTGCCGGTCACGATCAGGGTGGCATTGAGCGAACCGCGCCGGCCGATCTTGATCATGTCGCCGAGCGCATTCGGATTGGTGGGCTCGCCCAGGATACAGTGATCGAATTTCTCGCCGCGCGCAGCCGCCCACGCGAGAAGCTTGATGGTGCCGTTCACCGCGACGCCCTCTTCGTCGCCGGTGATCAGAAAGGAAATCGAGCCCTTCGGCCGGCCGGCCGCCGCAAGATAGTCGAGTGCGGCCGCAAGCTTGCACGCGATGGCGCCTTTCATGTCGGCGGCGCCGCGACCATACAGCAGGCCGCCCGCGATGTCGGCGCCGAAGGGCGGGTGCGTCCAGGCGGCCTCGTCGCCGGGCGGCACCACGTCGGCGTGGCCCGCGAATACGAGGTGCGGGCTCCCGCTTCCGATGCGGGCGTAGAGATTGTCGACGTCGGCAGCGCCGGGCTCGCTGAAACTCACGCGCTCCGCCGTAAAGCCGGCGCCCGTCAGCACGTCCTTCAGATAGGCCAGCGCGCCGCCCTCGGCGGGCGTCACCGACGGGCAGCGGATGAGATCGCGCGCGATCGCGACGGGGTCGGCGGGCCTGCTCATGCTCCGGCTTTAACCGTCTGGCCCCGGCCGCGTCAACGCAGTTGGCTCAGGCAGGCTGCGCGGCGACAGCGGCAAGCGGGTCGGGCCCGTAAGTGTTCGGCCCGTCGGTACCCCGCATGCAGCCCAGCTCGACGAACGCCCAAATCGTAATAACGAAGGATGCGAGACTGAATATGAGGCCGATCGACCCCGCTCCGCGTCCGATCCCGTCGAGCAGCCCCGGCAACAGATAGAAAAGCAGAAGCCACCACCCGCTCTTGTTACGATCATGCAGACGCTTGATGCCGACCGCGATGCCCGAAAGGATTCCGAGAACCCCCAGAAGAATCATGAGACCGATGACGACATAGAACAGCCAATAACTGAAGAGAAACATAACGACCGCCGCAATGCACCAAGCAATGATCCAGACAAGAAAGGCGAGCCAGTATTTTCCGCGATTGATCCGGCCGTCAAAATTGAAGAGGAGATCCCGATAATACGCGACATCCATCTTTCGCCCCCGCTTAGTTTAAGACGCCAGTGGAGACACTATGCGCTGGTCAGCTAGTCCGCTCAATCCCTCAGCAGCTCGTTGATGCTGGTCTTGGCGCGGGTCTTCTCGTCGACGCGCTTGACGATGACCGCGCAATAGAGCCCGGGCCCGGGCGTACCGTCGCGCATCGGCTTGCCGGAAGTCGTCCCCGGCACCACCACCGAATAGGCCGGCACCTCGCCCTGGAAAACCTCGCCGGTCTCGCGGTCGACGATCTTGGTCGAGGCGCCGATGAAGACGCCCATGGAGAGCACCGAGCCGGTGCGCATCACCACGCCCTCGGCGACCTCGGAGCGCGCGCCGACGAAGCAATTGTCCTCGATGATCACCGGGCCGGCCTGCAGCGGCTCGAGCACGCCGCCGATGCCGGCGCCGCCCGAGATATGGCAGTTCTTACCAATCTGCGCGCATGAGCCGACCGTCGCCCAGGTATCCACCATGGTGCCGGAATCCACATAGGCGCCGAGATTGACGAAGGACGGCATCAGCACGACGTTGGGGGCGATATACGCCGAGCGGCGCACCACGCAGCCCGGCACGGCGCGGAAGCCCGCCGCGCGAAAGCGGTCGGCACCCCAACCGTCGAACTTCGAAGGGACCTTGTCCCACCACGCCGCCTTGCCGGGACCGCCGCCGATCGCCGCCATGTCGTTGAGGCGGAACGACAGCAGCACGGCCTTCTTGAGCCACTGGTTCACCCGCCATGAATTGTCCGGCTGCTTCTCGGCGACGCGCGCCTCGCCGCGGTCGAGGAGGTCGAGCGCGGCCTCGACCGCCTGGCGCACCGGCCCCCCGGTGGATGGCCCGATGTCGTTGCGCTGCTCGAAGGCATCATCGATGGTTTTGGCGAGACTGGTGTCGGCCATGGAAGACAACCTCTTGAATCTCTTGGCTTGCCGGGGTTTGTCGGGGCAAGGCTTGCCTGAGTCAAGCCGGACCTGTGAACACCGCCGACCGGCCCCCATATGATCGACACGACAGGGAGCGGTTAAGATGCTGCAGGACCTTCAAGCCGACGACCGCAAGGCCACGACCCCGATCGACCCGGGCACCCGGATCGGCCATGTCCATCTCAAGGTCGCCGACATTGACCGCGCGCTGAAATTCTACTGCGGCGTGCTCGGATTCGAGCTGACCCAGCGCATGGGCCCACAGGCGGCCTTCATCTCGGCGGGCGGCTACCACCACCATATCGGGCTCAACACCTGGGAGAGCCGGGGCGGCTCGCCGCCGGCTTCCGGCGCGACCGGGCTGTATCACCTGGCCATTCTGTATCCGACCCGCGCCGCGCTCGCCGATGCGCTGCGCCGCCTGATCGCGGCGGATATCCCGCTCGACGGCGCCAGCGACCATGGGGTGAGCGAAGCGCTCTATCTGCGCGACCCGGACCAGAACGGCGTCGAGCTCTACTGGGATCGCCCGAAGGACCAGTGGCCGCGCACGCCGGCCGGCGACCTCGCCATGGTCACCGAGCGACTCGACCTGCGCGATCTGCTCAAGGCTGCCGAACCGGCGACCTGACGGACCGCGCGGCGCACATGAAATCTGCGCCGGAAAGAGACAGGCATGAAGATCGATCTGAGCGGCCATCGTGCGGTGATCAGCGGCTCGACCGCCGGAATTGGCTTTGCGATCGCCAAGGGGCTCGCAGAGGCGGGCGCCGCGGTGGTGATCAACGGCCGCGGCGAGAACGCCGTGAAGGACGCCGTCAGGCAGCTCACCCAGGCGGTGCTCGGAGCTGCGGCTGAGGGCGTTGCGGCGGATCTGGCGACGCCCGAAGGCGTGGCGGAGTTTTTACGCCGCGCCGGCACCGCCGATATTCTGGTCAACAATGTCGGCATCTTCGAGCCCAAGCCGTTCGATGAGATCACCGACACGGATTGGCAGCGTTTCTTCGACGTCAACGTGATGAGCGGGATTCGCCTGTCGCGCCATTTTCTACCCGCGATGCGGGCGAAGAACTGGGGCCGCGTGGTGTTCATCTCGAGCGAATCCGCGCTGAACATTCCAACCGAGATGATCCATTACGGGATGACCAAGACGGCCCAGCTCGCGGTCGCGCGCGGTCTTGCCCAGGCGATGGCCGGCACCGGCGTCACGGTGAATGCGGTCCTGCCGGGGCCGACCCGATCAAAGGGCGTCGGCGATTTTCTTCGCGAGATGTCCAAGAACAGCCGGCAGAGCGCGGAAACGATCGAAAAGGAATTCATCGCCCAGAACCGTCCGAGCTCGCTCATCCGCCGCTTCGCCACCCCCGAGGAGGTCGCCAACATGGTGGTCTTCGTGTGCTCCGAGCAGGCCTCCGCCACCACCGGATCGGCGTTGCGGGTGGACGGCGGCGTGATCCAATACATCGTCTGAAGCCGCGGGACATTCCACCTTGCGGCCGGCCCCGCGGAGGGTCCCTCACCGCGCCGCCGCAATCGCCTCCAGGAAGCCGACCAGATCGTCGGTGACATGGTGGACATGGGCGGCGTCGCGCCCCTCCAGCTCCCATCCCTCGCGAAAGACCTCGCGCGACTTTTCCGGAACCACCAGCACGGTGGTCATGCCGAGCGCATGGGGAACGGCGAGATTGCGCGCCAGGTCCTCGAACATCGCGGCCTTGCGCGGGTCGACGCCGTGACGCGCGAGAAAGCGGTCATAGGTCTGCGCCAGCGGCTTGGGCTCGAGCTCGGCCGCCACGATGTCGAAGACGTCCTCGAAATGCCCATGGATTTCCAGCCGCCGCATGACTGCCTGGGCGTGCTTGCGGGTGCCGTTGGTGAGGATGAGCTTGCGGCCGGCGAGCCGCTCGAGCGCGGCGCCGAGCGCCGGGTTGGGCTCGAGCGGCGAGTGATCGATCTGATGCACATAGTCGAGAAATTCATCCGGGCTCATGCCGTGCTCGGCCATCAGCCCGCGCATCGAGGTGCCGTAGCGCTTGTAATAGTCCTTCTGGATGCGGAACGCGTCCTCATGCGCCACCTTGAGGAAACCCGCGATATAGTCGCGGATGCGCTCGTCGACCTGCTGCCACAGGTTGAGATGATGCGGATAGAGCGTGTTGTCGAGATCGAATACCCAGGTCTCGACCCGCGCAAAGTCTTTCAGGACGGCGGATGCATCGATCATCGTGTCGCTCTGTGAACTGCCTGTTGCTGCCGTCGGCGCCCGGGGGCGCTGCCAGTTCGGACGGAACGCTACCCGAACAGGCCGACGCACGCATAGGCGAGGGCGGCGATCAGGCCGGATGCGGGTATCGTGATGATCCACGCCAGGATGATGCCGTTGGCGACGTTCCAGCGGACCGCCGACACCTTCCGGGCCGCGCCGACACCCATGATCGCCCCGGTGATAGTGTGGGTGGTCGACACCGGGATGCCGAGCTCCGTCGCCATGAACAGCGTGATGGCGCCGCCGGTCTCCGCGCAGAAGCCCTGGACCGGCGTGAGGCGGGTGATCTTGGACCCCATGGTCTTCACGATCCGCCAGCCGCCCGTGAAGGTGCCGAGCGCCAT
>DATBBS010000704.1:0-17644 GCA_036270895.1 Xanthobacteraceae bacterium | reverse complement strand
CCGCGACGTGGTGCGCCGCCTCGCCATGAGCCGTCCCGACGTCGCCTTCACGCTCGCCGGCGAGGAGCGCGCGCCGGTGACCTGGGGCGCCACGCTGCCCGGCGCGCCCGGGCGGCTCGCCCGGCTCGGCGACGTGCTCGGTCCCGATTTCCGCGCCAATGCGACCGAGGTGCGGGGCGGGCGCGCCGGCCTGATGATCGAGGGCTTCGCCGGGCTGCCGACCTTCAGCCGCGCCAATACGCTCGGGCAATATCTCTTCGTCAACGGCCGGCCGGTGCGCGACAAGCTTTTGCACGGCGCGGTGCGCGGCGCCTATGCGGACCATCTGCCGCGCGACCGCCATCCGGTGGTGGCGCTCTTCGTGACGCTCGACCCGCGCGAGGTCGACACCAATGTGCATCCCGCCAAGACCGAGGTCCGCTTCCGCGATCCGGGTCTCGTGCGCGCCTCGATCGTGCGCACCCTGCAGGAGGCGCTCGGGCGCGACGGCCAGCGCGCCGCCACCACGGGCGGGACCGCCACCATCGCGGCGCTGCGATCGATGTCGCCGCCGCGCGGTTGGGACTGGCGGCGCTCGCCGTCGGCGCCGGCGAGCGTCGGCGCGACCGCGCTCGCGGACGCGCCGGCCGGATTCGCCGAGGCGGCGCAACGCGCCTTCGAGGTGGGCGGCCCGTCGGCCGATACGCGTGCGGTCGCGCGCGAGGCCGCGGCCGAAGCCGCGTCCCCTTTGGTCGATCGCCCGCTCGGCGCGGCGCGCGCCCAGGTGCACGAGACCTATATCGTGGCGCAGACCCGCGACGGCGTGGTGATCGTCGATCAGCACGCGGCGCATGAGCGCCTGGTCTACGAGCGCATGAAGGCGGCGCTGGCGCAGAGCGGCGTCGCGCGCCAGATCCTGCTCATCCCCGACATCGTCGAGCTCGACGAAGCCGATGTCGAGCGGCTGCTGGCGCGCTCCGCCGAGCTCGCGCGCTTCGGCCTCGTCATCGAATCCTTCGGGCCGGGCGCGGTCGCGGTGCGCGAGACGCCCGGCATGCTGGGCGAGATCGACGCCGGCGCGCTCTTGCGCGACCTTGCCGAGCACATGGCGGAATGGGACGAAGCCCTGCCGCTGGAGCGGCGCGTGCTGCATGTGTCGGCCACCATGGCGTGCCACGGCTCGGTGCGCGCCGGCCGGCGGCTCAAGCCGGAGGAGATGAACGCGCTCCTGCGCGAAATGGAGGCGACGCCCAATTCGGGCCAGTGCAATCACGGCCGGCCGACCTATGTGGAGCTCAAGCTCGCCGATATCGAACGGCTGTTTGGTCGCAGGTGAGGCCGCTTGACCGGGTCCCGCCCCGGCACGAATCTCGCACTTGATAGTAAGGGGAATGGTCGTACAGATGCGTATCAGGATTTCGTTCGCCGCAGCGCTTGCCGTCAGCCTGTTCGGATCCTATCCGGCGGCGGCGCAGGACTGGCCGACCCGTCCGCTCACCCTGGTGGTGCCGTTCTCGCCGGGCGGCGGGGTCGATGCCAGCGCGCGCGTGCAGGCGCAGCGCATGAGCGAGCTCCTCGGCCAGCCGATCGTGGTGGAGAATATCGGCGCGGCGGCCGGGATGGCGGGCGGCCAGCGGGTCGCCACCGCGGCGCCGGACGGCTACACCTTCCTGATCGGCAACACCGGCACCCACGCCTACAACCAGTCGCTCTACAAGAAGCCGCTTTACAACGCGGCCGCCGATTTCCAGCCGGTCGGCCTGATGACCGAGTCGCCGCGCATCCTGATCGCCCGCAAGGACCTGCCGGTGAACAACCTGCGGGAATTCATCGCTTACGCAAAGCAGAACCAGGCAAAGATGCAGTATGGCTCGGCCGGAGTCGGGTCGGGCACCCATCTGCCCTGCGCGCTGCTCACCATGGCGATGGGGGTCGACATCACGCATATTCCCTATCGCGGCGCCGGGCCGGTGATGCAGGACCTCATCGGCGGGCGTCTCGACTACATGTGCGACACCATCCAGACCGGCGCCGCGCAGGCCAATTCGGGCACCGTGAAAGGCATCGCGGTGATGTCACTGAAGCGCGTGCCGATCATCCCCGACCTGCCGACCACCGGCGAGCAGGGCTTGCCGGACGTCGAGGCGACGGTGTGGAACGCCTTTTTCTTCCCCAAGGGCACGCCGGAAGCGATCGTGCGCAAGCTCAACCAGGCGATGCGCGACACGCTCGATGATCCGGTGATCCGCAAGCGCCTGGAGGCCTTCGGGCTCGAGCTCGTGCCGCCGGAGCAGCGCACGCCCGCGTATCTCGCCAAGTTCGTGCCCGAGGAGATCGCGCGTTGGGGCAAGGTCATCAAGGCCGCCGGCATCAGCGCGGATTGAAGGCCGGGCGCGCTTACGTTCCGGCCCGCAGGAAGATGATGACCGTATCGTCGTAGGCGCGCCGCTCGACCTCGGCGAAACCGTCGGGCGTCACGACGCGGGCATCGGCCGCTTCCTCCACCACCACAAGCGCGTCGGGCGCGAGCCATCCGCCGTCGCGCAGGCTGGCGAGCGCCGGCTCGGCCAGGGTTTTGCGGTAGGGCGGATCGAGGAAGACGAGCCCGAATGGCTCGACCGGATGCGCGGCGCCGAGCCTGGTCGCGTCGCGGCGAAAGACCCGGGTGACGGCGCCGAGCCCGAGCGTGTCGACATTCTGGCGGATGAGCGCGCGCGCCTCCGCACCGTCATCGACGAACAGCGCAAAACTCGCGCCGCGCGAGATCGCCTCGATGCCGAGCGCTCCGGTGCCGGCGAAAAGATCGAGCACGCGCGCATCGCTGACCGGATCCCCATAGGCATGGATCAGGATGTTGAACAGCGACTCGCGCAGGCGGTCGCTGGTCGGACGAATGGCGTCACCTTTGGGGGCCGCAAGCGTGCGGCCGCGCAGGCGCCCGCCGACGACGCGCATCAGCGGTCCTTCGGACGGCCGGGGCGCGAGGGCCGCGGCCCGCGCGCGCGGTCGGGCCGGCGCGACTTGCCTTGCCGGGGCGGACGCTGGTCGCGCCGCGGGGCCTTGGCTTCGACGGGCGGCTTCTCGCCGAAACGCTCGACCAGCACGCGGCGGCCTTTGCGGTCGGTGAGCAGGCCGGCGCGCTTCTGCGCCGCGTGCTCTTCCTTCGGGCGCCGGGCATCGTCGGCGCCGCCGCGATAATGCCGGCGCAGCGGCGCATCGTCCTGGCGCCAAGCATGGCCGCGGCGCGGCCGGCCGGCCGGCTTGTCGGGGCGCTCGCGGTCGCGCCGCCCCTCGCGTCCGCGCTCGTCGCCACGGCGCGGCCGGCCCGCGAACTTGTCGGCGGGGCCGTGGCGCGGGCGATCGCGGGACTCGCCGCGCCGCTCGGGGGCGCGCTCCTCCGGCGCGCGACGGGTGCCGCGCTCGCTACGTGGCGGTGGCGGCGCCGGCTCTTGCGCCCGCTCGACGATCGGGGCGGAAAAATCGCAATTGGCCTGTGCGGTGATGCGATCGCCGAGCTGGTCGCGCAGCGCGCGCGTCTTGACCTCTTCGGTCGCGCCCTCGGCGAGGTCGCCGAGCTGGAACGGACCGAAGGAGAGACGGATCAGCCGGTTCACCTGCAGCCCGATATGCTCGAGCACGTTGCGCACTTCGCGGTTCTTGCCCTCGCGGATCGCGAAAGTGAGCCACACATTGGCGCCCTGCTCGCGGTCGAGCGTCGCCTCGATCGGCCCGTAATGAATCCCATCGACCGTGACCCCGTCGCGCAGGGCGTCGAGGTCGGGCTGCGTGATGCGGCCGAGCGCGCGCACCCGATAGCGGCGCAGCCAGCCGGTCTCGGGCAGCTCGAGCACACGGGCGAGCCCGCCGTCATTGGTGAGCAGCAACAACCCCTCGGTGCCGATGTCGAGCCGGCCGACCGTGAGCAGGCGCGGCAGGTTCTTCGCCAGCGCATCGAAAATGGTCGGGCGGCCTTCCGGATCGGCGTTGGTGGTCACCAGACCGCGCGGCTTGTGGTAGAGGAAGAGCCGCGTGCGCTCGCGCGCCGGCAGGGGGTCGCCGTCGACCGTGATGCGGTCGGCGGCCGTTACGTTGAGCGCCGGCGAGGAGATCACGCGGTCGTTGACGGCGACGCGGCCGGCCGCGATCCAGGCCTCGGCCTCGCGCCGCGACGCCAGCCCGGCGCGGGCGATCACCTTGGCGATGCGATCGGCGTCCTTGGCGGGCGCAGGCGCCCGCATGGGCTCGTCCGGGGGCCGCGACGGCCGGAACGGCTTGCCGCCGGGGCGCGGGCGGCCGCCGGCGACGTCCGGGGGCTCGCGCCGGGGGTCGCGGGTGCCGCGGGACTTGAATCCGTCTTTGCCGTCGTTGCTCTTGCGGGTCATGGCTCGTTTCATCGATAAGTCAGGCCTGATAGCAGAGTTCGCGCCATTGCCCCAGCCGTCATTCATGGATCTTGCGCTTGCGGAAGCCCGCGCCGCCGCGGCGGCCGGCGAGGTGCCGGTCGGCGCCGCCGTCCTGCGCGACGGCGAGGTGGTGGGGCGCGCCGGCAACCGCACCCTGCGCGACCGCGATCCGACCGCCCATGCCGAGATGCTGGCCATTCGCCAGGCGGCCGCGCGGCTCGGCACCGAGCGCCTCATCGACTGCGACATCTATGTGACGCTGGAGCCCTGCGCCATGTGCGCGGCCGCGATCTCGTTTGCGCGCCTGCGCCGGCTCTACTACGGCGCCCCCGATCCCAAGGGCGGGGCGGTCGAGAGCGGGGTGCGGTTCTTCTCCGCCGCCACCTGTCATCACCGGCCGGAGCTCTATGGCGGCATCGGCGAGGCGGAAGCCGCGCGCCTGTTGCGGGACTTCTTTGCGGCGCGGCGGTGATCCTCACGCGTCCAAGAGCGCCGCCAGTTTCTGTTTCGTCTCGGCCTTGACCGGTTCGGCGGCGCGCAGGATCGCGCTCGCCTGCAGGAAGTCCAGCGTGCGGAAGATGCCGACATTGGGCCTGATCATCAGGTCGGGCGCGCTGTGCTTGAGCTTCTCGCCGATGATGGCGTTGGCCATGACCAGCACGGTGATGACGAGCGCCTCCCACGGGTTGGGTAGGTCGCGCCGCTCCTCGGCGGGCTCGCCCGAGATGTCGACCGCCACCACCACGTCGGCGAGCCCGCGCAGATGATCGAAAGGCAGCGGGTTGGTGGCGCCGCCGTCGATCAGCACGCGCTCGCCGATGACGACCGGCCGCAACAGCCCCGGTAGCGCGATCGAGGCCGCCAGCGCGGGCTTGAGCGGGCCGGACGTCAGCGCCACCTCGTGGCGGCGGTAGAGATCGGAGGTCACAACCGTGAGGGGGATCTGCAAGGCGTCGAAATCGTCGGGGACGACGTCGGGCAGGAACTGGGCGCAGAATTTCTCCGCATCGATCAGGTTGGCGCCGCCGAATCCGGTCGAGATGATCTCCGCGATCCGCCCGGCGCGCGCCGTCATCAGCCGCCGGAAGATCGCGCTGCGGTCATGCGCCAGCGCGATGACGTGGCGGCGGATCTCCTTGCCCGACAGCCCGGCCGCGTAGGCGGCGCCGATCAGCGCGCCGATCGAGGCGCCCGCGATCGCCACCGGCCTCACGCCCATCTCGTCGAGCGCCTCGAGGATCGCGATATGGGCGTAGCCTCGCGCCCCGCCGCCGCCGAGCGCGAGCGCGACGCTCTTCATCGGCCGCCCGCCTGGCGGGCGAAGCCCCAAGCGGTGGCGGCGAGTGGCTGCACCATGGCGGCCTTGGCGGGCGCGAAGGCGCTGGTCGCGGTGCCGTCGCGCACGCGGCCGACGATGCCCTGGTAGATCGCGGCGATGCGGAAGAAATTATAGGCGAGGTAGGCCGGCAGATGCGGGCGCGGGTCGAGGCCGGTGCGCTTTACATAGTCGTCGACATAGGAATCGAGCGAGGGAATGCCGAGCGCCGCGAGATCGTGGCCCACCAGCGTGCCGGTGCTGGCGCCGGAGTCGGTCGGCGGCATGTGGTATTTCATCAGGTGGTAGCTGAAATCCGCGAGCGGATCGCCGAGCGTGGACAGCTCCCAGTCGAGCACCGCCAGTACGTGCGGCCCGTCCGCCGCCAGGATCACGTTGTCGAGCCGATAGTCGCCATGCACCAGCCGGACCGGCCCGGCGGGCGGAATATGCGCCGGCAGCCAGGCGATCAGGTCCTCCATCTCGTCGATCCGTTCAGTCTGCGAGGCGCGGTATTGCTTCGACCAGCGCTCGACCTGGCGGGCGACGTAATTCTCGCCGCGGCCGAAATCGGCGAGCCCGATCGCCGCGGGATCGAAGGCATGCAGCCGCGCGATGGTGGCGTTCATCGCGTCATAGACGGCGCGGCGCTCGGCTGGGGCCGAGCCCGGCATCTGCGGCTCCCAGAACACGCGGCCCGCCACGAAGCTCATGACGTAGAAGGCGGTGCCCACGATCGCGGGATCGTCGCAATAGAGCACCGGCGTGGCGACCGGAAAGCCTTGGCGGTGCAGCGCGCTGATGACGCGGAATTCGCGGTCGACCGCATGCGCCGAGGGCAGGAGCTTGCCGGGCGGCTTGCGGCGCAGCACATAGGCGCGTTGCGGCGTCTCCAGCAGATAGGTCGGGTTCGACTGGCCGCCCTTGAACTGGCGCACCGTGAGCGGACCGGCGAAGTTTTGCGCATGCGCCGCGAGATAGCGCTCGAGCGCCGCGGCGTCGAAACGCAGCGGCTCGGCCACCTCCTTGGTGCCCGAAAATGCGCTCTGGCGGTCGATCTGCGGCATCGATTATTTTTTCCTCGTCATGCCCGCGAAAGCGGGCATCCAGTAGCCTCCGACGTTGCGGCAAGAATCGCAAGCGCCCGGGCGTACTGGATCGTCCGCTTGCGCGGACGATGACCGCGCCGGTGGTGGTTCAGGCGCTCCCGAAGAATTCGATCAGCGCCTTCGCGGTGGCCTGCGGGTTTTCCTCGGGGAGATAGTGTCCGCAGTCGATCGCAAAGCCGCGCACGTCGGTGGCCCAGTCACGCCAAGTGTCGAGCGGGCTCTTGGTCTCGCTCGGAATGCCGGACGATCCCCAGATCGCCAGCATCGGGCAGGCGATCTTGCGGCCCGCCGCGCGATCGGCCGCGTCATGCGCGAGGTCGGTGGTGCGGCCGGCGCGATAATCCTCGCAGGTCGCGTGGATGCGGCCCGGGTCCTGGAAGAAGATCCGGTAATGCGCGAGTGCGCGCGGGTCGAAGGCGGACAGATTTTTGGCCTTGGTGCCGGGCGCCGTCTTCCAGTCCCAGAAGCCGACCGGGTCCTTGCCGATGAGGGCCTCGGGCCCGGGCGCCGGCAGCGCGAGGAAGGTCCAGTGCCAGATGCGGAAGGCGAGCCGCGCGTCGATGTCGTGCCACATCGCATAGGTCGGCACGATGTCGAGGGTGGCGAGCCTGGTGAGCCGTCCCGGATGGTCGAGCGCAAGCCGGTAGGCGACGCGGCCGCCGCGATCGTGGCCCGCGAGACCGAAGCGCACATGGCCGAGCGCCTCCATGACTTCCACCATCACGGACGCCATGGCGCGCTTGGTATAGGGCGCGTGATCCTTGTCGGCCTCCGGCACCGCCGACCAGCCGTAGCCGGGCAGGTCGGCGATCACCAGCGTGAAGTGTTTGGCGAGCTCCGGCGCCACCTTGTGCCACATCACGTTGGTCTGGGCGTAGCCGTGCAGCAGCATCAGCGGCGGCCCGCTGCCGCCCGCGCGCGCAAAAATCTTGCCGGCCGCCGTGTCGATCCAGTGCGCGGCGAAACCGGGATAGAGGTCGGCGAGGTCGGACATGAGAACTCCCAACGAAACACCGGCCTATCACAGCGCGGGAGCGCGCGAGCGGTCAACCGCCGGTCGATGCCTTCTCGCGCGCGATCGCCTGCCACCCGATGTCGCGGCGGCAGAAGCCCTCGGGCCAGCGGATCTTGTCGATCGCCGCATAGGCGCGCGTTTGCGCCTCGCCCACGGTCGCGCCCAGCGCCGAGACGTTGAGCACGCGGCCGCCGGTGGCGAGCACGCGGTCGCCGTCCGCGGCGGTGCCGGCGTGGAAGATCTCCACGCCCTCGGCGGTCGCGGCCTCGGCGAGGCCGTCGATCCGCGTGCCTTTGAGATAGGCGCCCGGATAGCCCTTCGCGGCCATCACGACGGTGAGCGCGGCGTCCGCATACCAGCGCAGGTCGAAGCTCTTGAGCATGCCGTCGCGCGCCGCCACGAGCGCCGGCACCAGGTCCGACATCAGGCGCAGCATCAGCACCTGAGTCTCGGGATCGCCGAAGCGCACATTGTATTCGATGAGCTTGGGACCCTCAGTGGTGATCATCAGCCCGGCATAGAGCACGCCGCGGAACGGCGCGCCGAGCTTGCTCATCGCCGCGATGGTGGGACGAATAATCTCGTCGAGCGCGCGTTCGCTCATCTGCGGCGTCATCACGGGGGCGGGGGAGTAGGCGCCCATGCCGCCGGTGTTCGGCCCCTGGTCGCCGTCGAGCACGCGCTTGTGGTCCTGCGCGGTGGCGAGCGGCAAGGCATGCTCGCCGTCGCTGAGCACGAAGAAGCTCGCCTCCTCGCCGGCGAGGAACTCCTCGACCACGAGCTGCGTCCCGAGTTCGGCCTGCGACGCGATCATGTCGATGGCGGCTTCGGCTTCCGCGACGGTGGTCGCCACCACCACGCCCTTGCCGGCCGCGAGGCCGTCCGCCTTGACCACGATCGGGGCGCCGCGCGCGCGCGCATAGGCCTTGGCGGCATCCGGCGCGGTGAAGCGCTCGTAAGCCGCGGTCGGGATATTGTTCGCGCGGCACAGGTCCTTGGTGAAGCCCTTCGAGCCTTCGAGCCGCGCCGCCGCCCGGGTCGGGCCGAAGGCCTTGATGCCGGCCGCCTCCAGGTCGTCGACGATGCCGGCCACCAGCGGCCCCTCGGGGCCGACCACCACGAAGTCCACCTTGTTGGCGCGGCAGAAGGCGATCACGGCCGGATGGTCCGTGAGGTCGAGCGCGACGCATTCCGCCTCCTGCGCGATGCCGGCATTGCCGGGTGCGCAGAACAGCCGGTCGGCGAGGGGGCTTGCCGCGATCTTCCAGGCCAGCGCGTGCTCGCGGCCGCCCGAGCCGAGAAGGAGGATATTCATGTCTGCCGCCAAAGAGGGGACAAGAGGGTGGTTGGTTTAGCATGGACCGGCCGCGCCGCAAGGCGTCGCCCGGTGGGCCGCCACGACACCGGCCCGCCGGGGCGAGGCCGAATTGACAGACGTCTGCCGATCGTCGAGACTGGCCCCTGCTTACCGGCGCCCCCAAACTTCGCAAGAAAAGCCCCTGGAGGAATTCTCATGGCGACCACCGAGCTGCAGAAAGTCACCGCCTCGATGATGAACGCGATCCACGATTTGCCGTTGCTGGTCGCGCGCGACGAGGGCTATTTCCGCGACGAAGGCCTCGACGTGACGGTGCTCACCACGCCGGGCAGCGGCCAGGCCAACTCCGACGACCGCGCGCTCAAGGACAATATCTTTTCGCGCACCATGGAGGCGCTCTACGACCAGGGCCAGTGCGACCAGTTCCGCATGTGCGAGTGGGGCATCATGAAACGCGCGGTCGAGACCAATGTGGAGAGCGGGCATCGCACCGCCAAGATCGTGGCGCTCGGCTCCGCGATGTCGACCTTCGCGATCGTCACGGATCCCAAGACCGGCATCTTCGAGCCCGAGCAGCTCAAGAACGTGCCGATCGCGGTGAGCCAGTTCAACGGCTCGCACTTCACCATGCTCAAGATGATGGAAGGCTTCATCAAGCGCGACGAGATCAAGATCACCAATGCGGGCACCCACAAGCAGCGCCTCGATGCGCTGCGGGCCGGCACCGTCAAGGCGGTGAGCCTGCAGGAGCCGTGGATCAGCGTCGCCGAAAAGATGGGGTGCCGCATCCTGATCGAGTCGCGCTCGACGCGCAGCGAGGCGGCGGGCGACGAGCTCGACGGGCCGACGCTCGCGAAGATGTTCCGCGCCGAGGCGCATGCGGCCGAGACGATCAACAAGCACCCGGAGAAATACGCGCATTATCTCGTGGCAGAGGCCGGGGGCGCCCTCGACCTTTCCGACCTGCGGCTGTGGCGCATCCTCAACGCGCCGCCCACCCCCTACACGCGCGACCGTTTCAACGACAATTACCAGTGGACGCTCGGCTGGGGCCTGGTGCCGCCCGGCGCAACTTACGAGAACACGGTCGACAACCGCGCCTGGCAGTAGCCACATCGCAGCATGACGAGCGGCGCCGGCCTTTGGTCCGGCGCCGTTTTGTTTGGCCCGGATGCGGCCGTTTCCGCCTCGGAGGGGGCAATGCGCAATCCGTCGCTCGACGACCTGTACCGGCGGCCGGGCTTCATGATCCGCCGCGCCCATCAGATTGCGGTATCGCTGTTTCTCGACGAGACCGGCGAGCTCGGCATCACCAACCGCCAATACGGTATTCTGTTCGCGCTCGCGCAGAAGCCCGGCATCGATCAGATTTCGGTGGCGCGGCTGCTCGGCCTCGACCGCTCGACCACCGGCATGGTGATCAAGAAGCTCGAGCAGGCCGGCCTGGTGGGGCGCGACGTCGGGGCTCGCGACCGCCGCCGGGTGAGCCTGCGGCTCACCCGCACCGGGGAGCGCATGCTCGAGCGGCTCGCCGTGCCGGCGCAGCGCGCGCAGGCGCGCGTGCTGTCGGGCTTCACGCTGCCCGAGCGCGCGCAATTCCTCGCGCTGCTCGACAAGTTCATTCGCAACTTCAACGATTCGACGCGCGTGCCGTTCGACGGGCGCCGGACGGACGTGAAGCGCCGGGCCGCCAAACGCTGACGCGTCTGCGGCCGGCGCAAAGCGCCGGCTATCCCCGATGGCGTCTTGCGGATGTCCTGGTGAGGGCGATCACGATCGAGCCGGGGCGGCCGCGGGCCGACGGCTCAATTCGATCTTCCGGGCGGCTTCGCGGCGGTTGCCGCCGCTGCGGGCGCTCCCGGCTTTGCGCCGGCGCCCGCGGCGGCTCCCGCCGCCTTGGCTTCGATCTGGCTGGCGAGCTGCTGGAGGTTCTGGAGCAGCTGCCCGGCGGCCGGGCTCGTGAGCACGATGCGGCTGGTGATGACCCGGCGCGGCTTCGGCGGAGAATTCGCCGCCGGCTCGTCAAATCTCACGCTGGCGAGCGTGATAACGACGTTGCCGTGCACAAGCGCGGCACCCACCACCTCGCTGGCAAACAGCTCTTTCTCGTGCAGCGGGTCCT
Organism: Xanthobacteraceae bacterium; assembly: GCA_036270895.1. Classification (GTDB taxonomy): domain Bacteria; phylum Pseudomonadota; class Alphaproteobacteria; order Rhizobiales; family Xanthobacteraceae; genus JAVDCA01. The sequence continues at coordinate 6,383 of DATBBS010000704.1, read as the reverse complement.
CGAGCGGCGGGCGTTGCTGTTGCTGGGGCGGCGGATTCTCGGCCATGGCGATGATTTCTCCCTGATGCCGCAATGTCTCACAGGCCGGATGTCGCGCCAAGCGCTATAAAAGCCTATAGTTACCGAGGCCGGCGATCACTTGAGCGCCGCGGCCGCCTGCTTCGCCACCTCGGCGGGCGTCGCGTAAATCTCCTTCACCAAGGCTTCCACCTTGTCGCCCGGCACCGGCGCGATCTCGAGCTTCGCCTTGGCGCAATCGGCGAGGAAATCCGGATCCGCCAGGGTGTCCATGAATGCCTTGCGCAAGGCCGCGACGCGTTCTTTCGGAACTCCCGGCGGCGCCACGAACGGACGGCCCATGACCTGGCGGGCGAAGATCATGCGCAGCATCTGCCGTTGCGCGTCATTCTTCGCCAGGTCGGTGACGAGCGGAACGTCGGGCAGATCGGCATGCTTGGTGAGCGCGAGCTGGACCAGGATGTTGATCTTCTTCTCCTTCCACCAGGACATGCGGGCCGCCAGCACGCTCGACCACGACCAGCCGCAGCGGCCCTGCACCTCGCCGCGTTCCATGGCGAGCACCACGTCGTTGCCGCCCGGAGAGCCGGCGACGATCTTGAGCTTGGTGCCGAGCACGGTGTTCATCACCTTGGCGAATTGCCCGGTGTCGTCGTTGTTGCTCACCGCACCGACCAGCAGCTCCTTGGTGAGCAGGTCCTCGTAGCTGGCGACGCCCGATGTCGCCCATGAGGCGCAGATGCTCACCTCGTGGTTCATGCTGCCGATCCAGGACAGGTCGCCGGCGGCGAACTGCGCGCCGGGCTGGCCCAAGACGGGATCGAAGGCGGTGCCGCGGCCGATGGTCCCGAAGGCGGTGCCGTCGCGCGGCGCCGCGTTGGCCAGCCAGTTGGCGAGCCGCAGGCTGCCGGCGCCCTCCATGTTCTTCGGCAGCAGGGTCGGATTGCCGGGAATGAAGCGGCCCATGTGGCGGGCGAGCATGCGAGCATAAATGTCGTAGCCGCCGCCGGTCGAGTAGCCGACATAGACCTCGATGGTCCGGCCCCGGTAGAAATCGGCGACGCTGTCGGCACGGCCGGCGACGACCGACCAGAGCGCCAGCATGAGGGCGCCGACCGCCCGGACCGACAGACCGATCATTCGCGTGCTCCCCAGCGGTTGTTTCTTGTTGCCGCAACGCTAGGGCCAAACGCGATTTTGGTCATCGGAAAAAAATGCCGTAATGTCGCAGGCGCGCGCCGCCGCAGGGGGAACGGATCGTGAAATTCCGCGTCGAGCTGGTCTGGAAAGGCGAGGACGAGCGTGCCGCCGCCTCGATCTATCTCACGTCCGACGGACGGGTGATCTTGCAGGGACGGGCCGTTTCGGAAACCGAACGCGCCGCGCTGTCTCTGCCGGGGGAGGGCGACATGATCAGCGTCGACCGCAACCTCATCCAGGCCATCAAACACATGCTATAGTGGCGCAAACACGTCCGCTCCACGGCCGGGTCGGGAGGCGCATATGTTCCTGAGGAATTTCTGGTACGTCGCGGCGACCGATTCCGAAGTCGGCCGCAAGCCGCTCGCACGGATGATCCTGGGCGAGCCGATCGTGTTCTTCCGCACCGAGGACGGCAAGCCGGTCGCCTTCGAGGACCGTTGCGCGCACCGCCATCTGCCGCTCTCGATGGGCAAGCTCGTGGGCGACCGGCTGCAGTGCCACTACCATGGCCTGCAATACGACCAGACCGGCCAATGCGTGCGCATTCCCGGCCAGGACCAGATCCCGCCGAGCGCCAAGGTGAAGACCTATCCGGTGGTCGAGCGCTATCACTGGGTGTGGGTTTGGATGGGCGATCCGGCACTGGCCGATCCCGCCAAGATCACCGATTTCCACTGGCTCGACGATCAGGCCTGGGGCGCCAAGGCGTCCTACCTGCACGTGAAGGCGAACTGGCAGCTCGTCGTCGACAACCTGCTCGACCTGACCCATCTCGCTTTCGTGCATGAGACGACGATCGGCAACGCCGCGCTCGCGGAGCACGCGGTCGTGAAGGTGACGCGCGCGCCGAACAATGTCGTGGTCACGCGCTGGATCATCGACCAGCCGGCGCCGCCAACCTTCGTGAAGGTTGGCGGCTTCACCACGAATGTCGACCGCTGGCAGATCATCGACTTCGTGCCGCCCGCCTTCCTGCGGCTCGACGTCGGCGCGACGCCGACCGGCACCGGGGCGCCGCAAGGCAAGCGCGTGGGCGGCATCACCATGCGCAACCTGAACGCCATCACGCCCGAAACCGAGAAGACGTCGCATTATTTCTGGGGCCAGGCGCATGACTTCGACGTCACGAATGCCGAGCTCACCAACCGGATCTTCGAGCAGATCCAGACCGCCTTCTACGAGGACGTCGCGGTATTTTCGGCGCAGCAGCGCAGCCTCGATCTCATCCCCGATCCGCCGCAGGTCGACATCAACGCCGATACCGGCGTGATCCAGGCGCGCCGCATCCTGGCGCGCCTGCATGACGAGGAACAGGCCGCCCTGCACGTGACGGCGGCCGAATAGGCGCGATGCCGGACTCGCGCCTCTGGCTTCGCGTCGCCGCGCTCTCGCAGCTGCCGGATGACGCGGCCTTGCCGGTGCGGCTCGGCGACGTGCCGATCGCGCTCTACCGGCTGAACGGCCATGTGCATGCGATCGACGACGTCTGCACCCACGAATTCGCCTTGCTGTCTCAAGGTTTCGTCGAGGACGGCGCGATCGAATGCCCGCTGCATCAGGCACGCTTCGACATCGCGACCGGACGCTGCCTGGCGCCGCCGGCGACGACCGACCTGCGCCGCTATGCGGTGCGGATCGAGGGCGACGACATCTATGTGTGTGCCGCGCCGCAGGGCGCTTGAGCGAACAGGCGATCCCGAGGTGCACCGAAGCCTTCGTCTTGTGCCGGCCGCCGTTCCGCCTTCGGCCCGGCGCGCGGCGCCGCCCTTTTTGCGATGCAAAATAGTGTTTAATGAGGTCGGGGCGCGAGGCCGCGCCGCGGAGGCTCACGGGGTATGGATACCCTTCTGCTCGAACTCGAGACGCCGATCGACGCTCCGGGCGGGGCGGCGACGCGCCATGGCGCCGGTGCGGCCCCCGCGCTTTCGGCGGCCGCCAACCTGGGGACAGCTTTTCTGGATGTCGCCCGGGCACGGGCGGACCATGCGGCGGTGGCCACCAGGGCGGGCGATTTCTCCTACGCGTGGCTGCGGCGCGCGGCCGATGGCGTGCGGCGATACTTGTGCGCCCGGCCCGGCCATGCGGCGGGAGCCCGGGTGGCGCTGCAGCTTGCAAATTCGCCCGAATACCTCGCCGCCTTCTACGGCACGCTGCTCGCCGACGGCGTCGTCGTGCCGCTGCCCGTGGGACTCGAACGGCGGCGCCGGCAGGCGATCCACGCGCTCTGCCGCCCCGACGTGCTGATCAGCCGACGCGACGACATCAATTCCCAGGAACACGAGTCCGCGACCGCAACGTTGCGCCTGGGCGGACCTGATCACGATGACCTTCCGGCGCCGCGCCGGCAGGGCAACGACCTCGCCATGCTGCTCTTCACCTCCGGCTCCACCGGCACCCCCAAAGGGGTCATGCTCAGCCACCGCAACCTGCTGGCCAATGCCGAGTCGATTCTGCACGACCTGCCCATCAGGGCGGAGGACCGGGCGCTGGTGATCGTCCCGTTCTGCCACGCGCTGGGCAACTCGATCCTGCAGACGCATGTCCTGGCGGGCGCCACGCTCGTCCTGGGTGGCGCCCTGACGTTCCCTGCCACCATCGTCGAGACGCTGCGCGAGCTCGAAGCCACGAGCTTTTCCGCGGTTCCCGAAGTCTATGGCATGGTGCTGAAATATGGGCGGCTCGGCGAAGACCCGCTGCCGGCGCTGCGCTACATGGCGGTGGCCGGCGGCGAGCTGCGTCACGATCTGGCGGCGGACATCGCGGCGCGCATTGCGCCCGCCGCCTTCCATGTGATGTATGGGCAATCCGAGGCGAGCGCCCGCCTGGCGTCGCTGCCCCCGGCCGAGTTCCATGCCCGCCGCGGATCGATCGGCAGGCCGATCCCGGGCGTCGCGCTGGCCGTCATGGACGAGGCGGGACGCGAGCTTCCGCCGGGCGAGGTGGGCATGCTCTGCGCGCGAGGCGACAACGTGATGCTTGGCTATTGGCAGGATCCGGCCGCCACCGCGGAGGTCATGAGCCCCGGCGGGTGGCTGCGGACGGGCGACCTCGCCCATCGCGACGAGGCGGGCTATTTCTACCTCGATGGGCGCGCGAGCCTGCTGGTCAAGGTCCAGGGCCATCGCGTGCATCCCGCCGAGATCGAGGGCGTGGTGGAAGCGGGCTTTCCCCATGCGCATGCGGTGGCGGTTCCGATGGCGCGCGGGGACGAAACGCGCTTCGTCCTGTTCCTCGCGCCGCGCGACCATCGCCCGATCGACGTGGCGGAGATCCGCGCGACCTGCCAGCAGGAACTTCCCTCCTACAAATTGCCCCTGCGGTTCGAGGTGCTGGACCGCTTCCCGCTCACCTCCGCCCAGAAGGTGGATCGCGCGGCGCTCGGCCTGCGGCTTGCCCGAACGCCGGTCGCCTGATCCGCCGCGCCCTCATGCGAGACAGCCCAGCCCCGATGAAGCCCGACCGACAGCGATTGGAAGCGGACCTGCTGCATTTCGTGCAGTCACGCGGGCCGCGCTACGCGGCCGTGGCGCCGGACACCGACCTTCTGGACGGCGGTCTCTTGGATTCGCTCCTGCTGACCGACCTGATCTTGCACGTCGAAGGCCAGCATGGGATCGAGTTCGACAGCCACCATGTCAGCCCGGCGAATTTCCGCACGGTCTCGGCCATCGCCGACCTCGTGCTCGAACAGTTTTCGCCACGGCCGCCGGCCTGAGCGCGCCCATGCGTTGCCGGGCGAGCCAGTAGGATCACGACCATGAAATGGCCGCTGCACGATCGCGCGATTCCCGACCGCAAGATCCCGCTCTACAACCGGTTCTATCTGCATGCGCCGCGGGCGAGCCATGTCGATCCGGTGATGGTGTGGGGAACCGAGATTGATGCCGACGCCCTGACCTCCTTCCTGCGCGAGCGCAACCGCGGCGGACGCGTGCTGCTCACCACCGCGCACGCGCTGATCCGCGCGACCGCGGTGGCGCTGGCGCAATTCCCCGACATGAATGTCCGCGTGGTCGGGCGCCGCGTCTACGCGTTTCGCCAGGTGAATATCCGCATGGGGTTCGTCCACCGCGGCAGCCGCGAGATCGATCTGCTGGTGGTACGCGATGCCGATGCCAAGAGCCTCGAGCAGATCGGCCTGGAGGTCTGGGAGCGCCTGCTGCAGGCCAGCCGCGGGACCGGCCCGCGCGATCGCGACCGCGCCCGCTTGCGGCGCATCCCCGGCTTCTGGTTTCGCCAGGTGCTGCGGATCTACGGGTTTGTGGACCGTCACGTGCGGCTGCCGACGCTGGGACGGCTGGACGAATTGCGCGGCGGCGGTGCGATGGTGAACGATCTCTCGTTTCCCGGCGCGCCGCCGATGCGCAGCTACAAGCCGACGCGATTTCCCGACCAGGCCGATTCGCTCAACCTCACGCTGGGCCCGATCGAGAGCAAGGTGGTGGCGCGGGCCGAGCAGCTCGTGTCGACCGGCGTCATGCCGTTGTTCCTGCGCGCCGACCACCGGCTGGTGGATGCCTATCAGGTGGGCCGTTTCCTCGCCGTCGTGCGCGACTTGTTGAGCCATCCCGAACGGCTGGATTTGCCGGCGGGCGCGGATGCTACGACCCCCGCAAACAAATAGGCGCGCGGAAAGGCTCTGCTGAACCGGCGGCTTGAGATGGCGCGGCCGCCGCACTCGGGCGTGCACTTATAAATCGGGGTGCCGCGGATCTCGGCGCGTTTAATTTCCGCCATGCCCCTGACAGCGACGCAAAAACGGACATCGCGGGACTTCCGCGTTGGGCCAACTCCAGACTCATGCACCGCAGCAAGTAGAGGATGAGCGACAGCCAAACAGCCAGTCCGAGACCCGAGCACGCTATTGACAAGCGGACGCTCGGTCCGATGCTAGAGATCATGGATAGCGATGATTTGAAACGGCTTCTCGGCCCCTTTCCGGTCCGATGCCCACTTGATGCTGTTCTTCTGGAAGCAGCCGATTGTGGCCGGTACATGCGAGAGACCATCGAATACGCAGTGGAGGCCAATGAGCGCGTCAGGTCCTTCCTGCTCGTGCCCAAGCATATCAATCGCAGTGTGCCCGCTATCTTTGCCCACCATCAGCATGCGAGCCAGTTTCATTTGGGAAAGAGCGAAGTTGTCGGACTGAAGGGTGACGC
>DATBBS010000703.1:0-2703 GCA_036270895.1 Xanthobacteraceae bacterium | reverse complement strand
GCGCTTTCCGCCGCAATTCCTGGACGAGCTGCGCGCCCGGCTTCCGGTTTCGGACGTCGTCGGCCGGCGCGTGAAGCTCAAGAAGGCGGGGCGCGAATGGAAGGGCCTCTCGCCCTTCAACAAGGAACGCAGCCCGTCGTTCTTCGTTAACGACCAGAAGGGGTTCTACCACGACTTTTCGTCCGGCAAGCACGGCGACATCTTTGGCTTCGTGATGGACACCGAGGGCGTGACGTTTCCCGAGGCGGTCGAGCGGCTCGCCGCCATGGCGGGGCTCGCGGTGCCCAAGATGTCGGCGGAAGCCGACGCGCAGGAGCATCGCCGCCGCACCCTGCATGACGTGATGGAGCTCGCCGCAAAATTCTTCGAGGCGACGCTGGCGTCGCGCGCAGGCGCCAAGGCGCGCGGCTATCTTGCCGACCGCAGCCTCGACCCGGCGACGCAGCTCAAGTTCCGCATCGGCTATGCGCCGGCCGAGCGCTTCGCCCTCAAGGAGCATCTCGGCGCGCACGGGATCTCGTCCGACGACATGGTGGAGGCGGGGCTCCTGGTCGCGGCCGACGACATCCCGGTGCCCTATGACCGCTTCCGCGACCGCGTCATGTTTCCGATCAGCGATCTCTCCGGCCGCATCGTTGCCTTCGGCGGCCGCGCGCTCGACAAGGACGCGCCCGCCAAATATCTCAACTCGCCCGAGACGCCGCTCTTCCACAAGGGCGCGATGCTCTACAACGGCGCGCCCGCCCGCCAGGCCGCCCATCGCGGGGCGCCCGTCATCGTGGTCGAGGGCTATGTCGACGTGATCGCCATGGTGACGGCGGGTTTTGCCGCGACCGTCGCGCCGCTCGGGACTGCGCTGACCGAGGACCAGCTCACGCTTTTGTGGAAGATGGCCGACGAGCCCGTGCTGTGCTTCGACGGCGACAAGGCCGGCCAGCGCGCGGCCTTCCGGGCGGTCGACATCGTGCTGCCGCGGCTCCAGCCTGGCAAGAGCCTGTCATTCGCAAGCCTGCCCGACGGCCAGGACCCGGACGATCTGGTGCGCTCCGGCGGCAACGGCGCGATCGCCGACGTGCTGGCGGGTGCGCGTCCGCTCGCCGAGGTGCTGTGGATGCGGGAGACCGCGACCGGCCGCTTCGACACGCCCGAACGGCGCGCCGGACTCGAGGCGCGCATCAAGGAGGTGACCGCCGCGATCGCGCACGAGGCGGTGCGCAAATATTATCGCCAGGATCTCGAGGCCCGGCTGCGCGAGCTGTTCGCGCCGCAGGCCGGCAAGCCCGGCTTCGCGGGCCGCTTCCAGCAGCGCAATCAGGGCGGGCCGCAGGGCGGGCCGCAAGGAAGGTTTCAAGGCAAGCCGCGCGGACGGGGCGGCCGTTATGGGTCGGACGACGAGCCGATGAATCTCGCGCCGTTGAGCCCGCGGCTCACCAATTCCTCGATCGTGCGCGGGTCGCGCTCCGCGCTGCCGGCGCGCGAGGCGCTGATCCTGCTCGCCCTGATCAACCATCCCTGGCTCTTGGAAAGCCATGCCGAGGAGGTGGCGGCGCTCGAGTTCCTCAATCCCGACGCCGACCTGCTGCGCAGCGCGATCCTGGACGCGGCGGCGATCCACGCCGGTTCCGAGCCGCCCGGCGATTTGCGCGCGCTCATCGCCGAACGCGAGCACGGCGCCCTGCTGGCGCGCATCGAGCGGGCCTTGACGCATCCCGCCGATTGGGAGGCGCGCGCCGGCGCCGCCCCCGACGACGTGCGCCAATGGTGGACCCATGTGGTCACCTTGCATCGCAGGACCCGTACGCTAAATAAGGAGCTTAAAGAGGCCGAGCGCGCATTGGGCGACGACCCGAGCGAGAAGAATTTTGCGTGGTTGCGTGACGTGCAGAGCCGCCTCTCAGCGATTGCCGGAACGGAAGCCTCGATCGAGGGATTCGGCGTCTTGTCGGGACGTCCTCTGCGCAGCCTCTAGGGGCGCGGAATTCGCTCTAAAGGTATGGAATAACACGGTAATTTGGTGTTCTGGGAATACCCCCAGGGTCATGGGACCGTAGCGGTCGGCGGTCGAATCGAGGCAAGTTAACGGGCGTTTCAGGGCCGGCCGGCAACACTGCAGCGCCGATTCGGCGGCGGGCGGGCTCGGCGAGAGGCGTCCGGCGTGTTCCCGCACAGACGGGGCGAGGGTGCGGCGAATGCAGGCGGTTGTGAGGAGACCTTGATGGCGACCAAGACCAAGGCGGCCCAGAAAGAAAAGAAGGAAGAGGCGCCCGAGAAGGAGACGCCGGAGGCGACCACCGACGCGCCCCTGCCGCTGCTCGACCTCACCGACGCGGCCGTCAAGAAGATGATCAAGCTCGCCAAGAAGCGCGGCTACGTCACCTATGAGCAGATCAACGCGGTGCTGCCCTCCGAGGAGGTGACCTCCGAGCAGATCGAGGACATTCTCGCGATGCTCAACGAGATGGGCATCAACACGGTCGAGCAGGAGGAGACCGAGAGCGAGGAAGAGAAGCCCGCCGAGGAAGCCGAGGAAGAGGAGAGCGACGGCGAGCTGGTCGAGGTCACCCACAAGGCGGTGGCCGAGACCAAGAAGTCCGAGCCGGGCGAGCGCACCGACGATCCGGTCCGCATGTATCTGCGCGAGATGGGGTCGGTCGAGCTCTTGTCGCGCGAGGGCGAGATCGCGATCGCCAAGCGCATCGAGGC
>DATBBS010000702.1:0-7967 GCA_036270895.1 Xanthobacteraceae bacterium | reverse complement strand
GGTGGGAAATTTCGCCAGTCCCTACACGCCCGGCACCGCCTATGTGCTGCTCCATCATGCGTTCGGCGAGGTCAATGGCAGGAAACGCATCTGGGGCCATGCGGTCGGCGGCATGGGGGCGATCACCCAGGCCATGGCGCGATCGGCCGCCGCCCATGGCGTTGAGATCGAGACCGAGGCGCCGGTGCGCGAGATCGTGGTGGAACGTGACCGTGTGCGCGGCGTCGTTCTGGACGACGGCCGCCTCATTCGCGCCAGGGCGGTCGCGGCCAATGTCGATCCGTTGCGGCTCTATACGCGGCTGATGCCGAGCGGCGCGCTGTCGCCGGAATTTCTGACGCGGATACGGCGCTGGCGCTGCGGCTCGGGCACGTTCCGGATGAATCTCGCCTTGTCGCGCCTGCCGAGTTTCACCGACGTGCCGGCGAGCGAGGGGCCGGATCATCTCACATCCGGGATCATCATGGCGCCGAGCCTGGCCTACATGGAGCGCGCCTATCACGACGCGCGCCAGCACGGCTGGAGCCGCGCGCCGATCATCGAGATGCTGATTCCCTCCACGCTGGACGATTCGCTGGCGCCACCCGGCGCCCATGTGGCGAGCCTTTTTTGCCAGCATGTCGCGCCGCAATTGCCCGACGGCCGGTCGTGGCACGATCATCGCGACACCGTGGCGGACCTGATGATCGACACGGTCGAGCGCTACGCGCCCGGCTTCAAGGCCAGCGTGGTGGGGCGCCAGGCGCTCGGCCCGCTCGATCTCGAGGAGACTTTCGGCCTGACGGGCGGCGACATCTTTCACGGCGCGCTCTCGCTCGACCAGCTCTTCTGGGCGCGGCCGATGATCGGCTACGCGGATTATCGCGGGCCGTTGCGCGGGCTCTATCATTGCGGGGCGGGGGCTCACCCGGGGGGGGGCGTCACCGGCGCACCCGGCCACAATGCGGCCCGGGCCATCATCAGCGACCGGCGCTGGAAACGTTGAAAGGCGGCCTACTTGCCGGTGATGGCGGCCCGCGCCTTGTCGAGCAGGTCCTTCGGAGTGCGGTACAGGGTGGCGATCATCGCCTGCAGTTCCTCGCCGGCGACCGGCATCACGTCGACCTGGATGCGCCGCGCTTCCGTGGTCAGGTCGGGGTCGGCCATCGCCGCCATGAAGGCCTTGCGCAGCGCGCCGACCCGGTCGGCCGGCACGTCGGGCGCCACCACATAGGGCCGGCCGAAGGCGGTCTGGCTGTAGATCAGGTCGAGGATTTGCCGCTGCTCGTCGGTCTTGGCGAAGTCGCGCGTGAGCGGCACGCCCTGGCGGTTGAGCTCGGGATAGCCTTCGCGGTCCTCCTGCGCCAGCACCTTGACGGTGCCGTCGCGGAACCAGGCCGGATAGGTCGCGGACACGCTCGACCAGGTCTCGCCGCAGCCGCCCTGCACCTCGCCGCGCTCGATCGCGAGATTTATCTCGCGTGAGCCGGGATAGCCCGACACGACCTTGAATTTAACGCCGAGCAGATTCTTCAGCAGCATGGGGAAGTCGCGGGTGGAAGCGCCTTCCGCGGTGCCGCCGACGACGACCTCCTGCTCCATCGCCTGGGCGAAATTCTTGACCGGCGCGTCGGTGCGGATCAGGCACACATAGACGTCGCGGTTGGCATTGCCGATATATTGAAACCGGCTCATGTCGTGGGTGGGGCGCGTCTTGCCGGAAAACAGCGGCTCGACCACCGCCCCCATGAACAGGGCGCCGATCACCGTGCCGTCGCGCGCCGCCACACTATATACGTGCGCCGCCGCCAGGTTGCTGGCCGCTCCCGGCATGTTGGCGACGACCACGCTCGGGTTGCCTGGAATGTGCCGGCCGAGGACGCGCGCGATCAGGCGGGCATAAAGATCGTAGCCGCCGCCCGGCGAGGAAGCCGCAACGATGGTGACGGTGCGGCCCTTGTAGAATTGCGCGACGGAGTCTTGAGCGCAGGCGGGCTGCGACGCATGGAAAGCGGCGAGCCCAATTGCCGACAAGCGTGCAATCGTCGGCCATTGCATCCGTTGGTTCTCCGGCGGCATTTGTTGTTGGCATGATCTTGGAGGCGCTCCGGCGTGAATGCAATCTCTGCAAGCGCGATGACAACGATGCCGCGCCGCCGCTTGCGCCCGCCGGCCGGCGGTTCCTACAATCCCCGCAATAGCGCGCCCCGGGAGGACCGCATGCCGATCACCGTGACCCCGCTCGATGCCGCGCTCGGGGCAGAAGTCTCCGGCCTCGACCTGCGCGACATCCCGTCCGCCGACGCGAAGGCGCTGCGCGCCGCCTTTCTGCAGTATCACGTGCTGGTCATCCACGGCGCGCCCATCGGCGACGACGATCTGGTGCGGTTCGGCGAATGCTTCGGCCCGCTCGAGATGGCGCGCAACCGCTCGCCGCTGTCGAGTCGGCCCGAAGTATGGGTAGTGTCCAATATCCGCATGGACGGCAAGCTGGTCGGGGCGCTGCCGGACGGCGAGATGTCGTTCCATTTCGATCGCATCCACCAGAAGCAGCCCAATTTGGCGGGCGTGCTGCATGCGATCGAGATTCCGCGCGCCGGCGGCGACACCTGGTTCGCCAACATGTGCCGCGCCTACGAGACCCTGCCGGACGCGACGAGGCAGCGCCTCGATGGGCTCACCGCGCGCCACGTCTACGAATATGGCAGCGTCACCACGGGCGGCCCCGTTTCGCCCGATGCCCCCCGGGCGGTGCATCCGGTGGTGCGCAGGATTCCGGAAACCGGCCGCAAGGCGCTCTATGTCTGCCGGCTGATGACCGACCGCATCAACGAGCTCGCGCCGGCGGAGAGCCGCGCGCTGATCGACGAGCTGTGCGACCATATCGAGAACCGCAAGCTGGTCTATGCGCACAAATGGCGGGTCGGCGACATCTTGATCTGGGACAATCGCTGCACGAGCCACGCGCGCACCGATTTTTCCGCCGAGGAACGCCGTCTGCTCAAGCGGGTGACGGTTTCCGACAACATGCCGCCGCTGCAGTGACGATCAACATGGCGGAAGCGGCTGGACGTCGTTGCGAGGAGCCCACCGATCTCGGGTGTAGCCGAGATCGGCAGATATCCATGCGCAGGTCGGGCGGGCCCGACTTGCGTGGGCGACGAAGCAATCTCATGCCGCATGTCCGAGATTGCTTCGCTTCGCTCGCAACGATGATCTTTGCGTTCATGAGCGCGACCGCCACCGCTCAGGAGCCGGCCGCGTCGACCTTTCCCAACCGGCCGATCCATATCGTGGTGCCATTCCCGGCCGGCGGACCCAGCGATCTCGTGTCGCGCCTCATCGGGCAGAAGATGACCGAGGCCTGGGGCCAGCCGGTGATCATCGACAACCGCCCCGGCGCCAACACCATCATCGGGGCGCAGGCGGTCGCGCGCGCCGCGCCGGATGGCTACACGCTGCTGATGGCCATCGACTCGACGCTGGTCATGAACCAGTTCATGCACAAGAACCTGCCTTACGATCCCTTCAACGATTTCGCGCCAATCACCCTCACCACCAAGACGGTCTCGGTGCTCGCGGTGCGCGCCGACGGACCCCGGACCGTGGCTGAGCTGATCGCGCGCGCCAGGAAAGATCCCGGCAAACTCAATTTCGGCGGCGGCACCCTCACGGCCCAGCTGATGGGGCATCTGTTCCACAAAGCGGCCGGCCTCGACATCGTCTATGTGCCGTTCAAGGGCACGCCGGAGACCACGCAGGGGCTGCTCAGCGGCAGCGTCGACCTGGTCTATGTGTCGACCGTAATCGCCGTCCCGCTGGTCGAGTCGGGGCAGGTGAGGGCGCTCGCCCGCCTGGACCACCGCGTCGTGCCGGCGGTCGCCGACGTGCCGTTGCTCGCCGACGCCGCCGGCCTCACGGATTTCGACGACCTCGCGGTCTGGCTCGGGCTGGTCGCTCCGAAGGGCACGCCCGTGCCGATCATCGACAAGCTCAACCGCGAGGTCGCCCGGATACTGAACGATCCGGTGGTCAAGCGGAAATCCGAGGCGAGCGGCGGCTATATCGAGACCAGCAGCCCCGCGGAATTCGCCGCCTTCATGCGCAAGGAAGCGCAGCGCTGGGGCAAGGCGCTTGCGGAGCTGGGATTGCGTTATGATTGAGCCTCAAAGGGAAGACCCATGAAACTGTGCCATCTGGCGGCACTGGCCGTGTCATTGCTCGCCGTCTCGCCGGCGCCCGCCGCCGACACCCTGAAGGTCGCCTCGCCCCAGCGCGGCAGCTGGGAAGGCGCGATCCCGGAGCTGGGCCAGCAGGAGGGCATCTTCCGCAAGCACGGCCTCGACCTCGACATCCTCTATACGGCCGGCGGCGGCGAGACCCTGCAGGCGGTGATCTCCGGCGCGGTCGACATCGGACTGAGCGCCGGCACCCTCGGCGTCATGGGGGCCTTCGCCAAGAACGCGCCCATCCGCATCATCGCGGCGAGCTCGACCGGCTCGCGCGAGCTCTTCTGGTATGTGCTGGCGTCCTCGCCGATGAAAACCATCCGCGACGCCAAGGAAGGCGCCACCATCGCCTATTCGACCACCGGCGCGTCGACCCATATTTCGGTGCTGCGCTTCATCTCGGACTATGGGGTGAAGGCGAAGCCGGTCGCGACCGGCGACATATCGGCCACCACCACCCAGGCGATGTCGGGCCAGGTCGATGTCGGCTGGTCGGTCGCGCCCTTCAACCTCGACCCGTTGTCGAAGGGCGAGATCCGCCTGGTGGCGCGGGCGAGCGACATCGAGCGCATTCGCGGGCAGACCATCCGGGTGCAGATCGCCAATCTCGCCACGCTCGAGCAGAAGAAGGAGGCCCTTGCGCGCTATCTGGCGGCCTACCGCGAAACGGTGGAATGGATGTATGCGAGCCCCGACGCGGTGGCGCGCTACGTCGCCTTCTCCAAGCTGCCCGAGAGCGCGGTTCGGCGCATGCTGGCCGAGTTCATCCCGAAGGAGAGCCTGCAGATCGACCGGATCGCGGGGACCACGGAGAGCATCCAGGACGCCATCCAGTTCAAGTTTCTCACTGCCCCGCTGACCGACCAGCAACTCGCGGAGCTGATCCGGATCCCGCCGCGTTAGCGGCGCCTATCCACGGCCGGACGTATTGCGCTAGCTTGCGTGGCGGCCGACCGACCCGGAGTGAACTCGCCCCATGAACAACCCAAAATGGCTGTGGCCGAAGAAGAAGCGCATCGCGGTGGTGCTCAATGTCTGCCTGGAGGCATGGTCGGACGGCAAGGCGCCGGGCATCAGCCCGATGGGCAACCCGCTGCCCGCGGGCGTCCTCGACACCATGGCGATCTCCTGGGCCGCCTATGGGGTCAAGCGCGGCATCTACCGCATCCTCGACGCGCTCGCGCGCCAGCGCGCCAAGGCGAGCGTGATGACGAGCGCGGTCATCGCCGAGCGCGCACCGCAGGCCGTCAAGGCGGTGGCCGACGCCGGCCACGAGGTTCTGTCGCATTCCTACGCCATGGACGTGGTTCCGGCGCTGCTTTCGGACGACGAGGAGAAAAAGAACATCGCGCGCTGCACGGCGCTGCTGGAAAAGGCTTCCGGCAAGCCGGTGCGCGGCTGGCTCTCGCCGCGCGGCACGTCGCGCAGCGAGACGCCGCGTCTGCTCGCCGAGGCCGGCTATCGCTGGTATGGCGACGTGTTCGACGACGATCTGCCCTATGTGCTCGATTTCGGCGACAGGAAGATCGTCGCGATCCCGCTCGGCACCGACGTGAACGACATGCCATCCATGAAATACGGCAACGGGCCCGACATGATGCTCAAGTCCTTCGACGAGAACGTCAAGATCGCACGCGCGCGCAAGAAGGAGCTGTCGATCATCGACGTCACCATGCACGCGCATATCTTCGGCCATCCGCGCGGCGCCTGGTATTTCGAGCAGATCGTCCGCCAAGCCGTGAAGGCGCCGGACATCTGGGTCGGCACGCGCGCCGAGATCGCGGATCACGTGCTGGCGCAGAAGGGCTAGAAAGCTTCTCTGCCTCTCCGTCGTCATTGCCCGCGCAAGCGGGCAATCCAGTAACCACCGCCCTGTGAATGAGCACAGAGTCCGCACGCAGTCTCACCGGGTACTGATGCTCCGCTTTCGCGGAGCATGACGAACGTAAAAAGGCACAGGCATTCGTCATGGTGGCGCAGGTCGGCCAGAGCATTCCGCGGTTGGAGGCGCGCCAGAAGGTCACCGGGCGCGCCGAATATGTGCACAACCTTCGCCTGCCCGGCATGCTGCATGGCAAGGTTTTTCGCAGCACGGTGCCGCATGGACGTATCCGCCGCATCGATACCGGCGCGGCGCGCGCGCTTCCCGGCGTCGCCCGCGTCGTCACCATCGACGACATTCTCCGGCTCATCCCGCATCCCTATTACGGTCCCGCCTTTCATGACCAACCGATACTGGCGCATGAGAAGGTTCGCCATGTGGGCGAGCCGGTCGCGGTGGTGCTGGCCGCCGATCCGCACGTGGCCGAGCAGGCGGTGCAGCTGATCGCCGCGGACTACGACGAGCTTCCTGCGGTCTATGACGAGATCGAGGCGCTGACCTCGCGGGCGATCGTGCATGACGTGCTCAAGCCCGCCGGGACCTTTCCGGATCTCAAGCATCTCGCCGGCCGCCGCGACACTAATGTGGCGCTGGATTTCCAGCTGGTGCGCGGCGACACCGGAAAGGCCTTCGCCGAGGCCGAGCACATCTTCGAGCATACGTTCCGCACCCCGCAGGCCGTGCACCTGCCGCTCGAGCCTTTCGTCTCGGTCGCCGAGCCTGGCGACCGGTCGCTCATCATTCACACCGCCTCGCAGATGCCGTCCTTCGTACGAAGCGAGATCGCGCGCCTGTTGGGCTGGCCGGAGAATCGGGTGCGCGTGAAGGTGCCGCTGCTGGGCGGCGGATTCGGCGCCAAGGTCTATATCAAGCTCGAGGCGCTGGTGGCGGCGCTCGCCCTGCTGGCGCGTCGGCCCGTCAAGCTGGCGCTGACCATGGACGAGCAGTTCTCGGTCATCACCAAGCATCCCACCACGTTCCGCATCAAGAGCGCGGTCAGCAAGACCGGCAAGCTCACCGCGCGCCAATGCGAGGTCTACTGGAACGGGGGCGCCTATGCGGATATCGGGCCGCGGGTGACCCAGAAGTCCGGATTCACGGCGCCCGGCCCTTATGACATCGACAACGTCAAGATCGATTCCTACGAGCTCTACACCAACCGCCCGCCGGCCGGCGCGCTGCGCGGCTTCGGCATTCCGCAGCTGGTCTGGGCCTATGAGAGCCATACCGACCTGATCGCACGCGCGCTCGGCATCGATCCGCTCGCCTTCCGCCGCCAGAATATCCTGGGCGAGGGCCGCCCGCAGGCGACTGGCACCGCGATGAAGGACGCCGCGGTCGCGCAGGTGCTCGACGCGCTCGCGGCGGGGCTGAACTGGGCGGCGCCCTTCGATCGCGGCAGCGGCACGATCCGGCGCGGTCGCGGGCTCGCCATCGGCTTCAAGGCCTCGATCTCGCCCACCACTTCGGTCGCGATCGTCAACGTCAGCGCGGACGGCAGCACCGCGCTTTACATGAACACCGTCGACATGGGACAGGGGTCCGACACCGCGATGGCGCAGATCGTGGCCGAGGTGCTCGCCTTGCGGCCGGCGGCCGTTAAAATCGTGCACCCGGACAGCGACGTGACGCCCTACGACATGGGCACGCTGGGCTCGCGCAGCACCTTCCATATGGGTCATGCGGTGCGTCTCGCGTCGGAAGACGCCCGCGACAAGCTGGTGGCGCTGGCGCGTGAGGCCGGCCTGCCGGAGGGGAGCAATGTCCCGGTCGCCGAGGTGTTCAAGAAACGCTACGGCATGCAGGCCGGCAACGTGATCGGCACCGGCAGCTACATTCCGGATTACGCGTCGCCCGATCCGGCCACCGGCCAGTCG
>DATBBS010000701.1:0-2448 GCA_036270895.1 Xanthobacteraceae bacterium | reverse complement strand
CGCGAGCAGGTCCAGAACCTGGAGTAGCGGAATGGCCGGACAACCACGCGGACGCCACAGCGACGCGATCGCACGGCGCGGTCTCATGCTCGTGCTGTCCTCGCCCTCGGGGGCGGGCAAGACCACGCTGTCGCGCATGCTCCTCGCCGACCCGGCGGTGCGTCTTTCGGTTTCGGTGACGACGCGGCCGCAGCGCCCGGCCGAGCGCGAAGGCGAGCATTATCATTTCATCGACAAGGCACGTTTCGACGCGATGGTCGCGAACGGCGCGCTGCTGGAATGGGCCGAGGTCTTCGGCCATCGCTACGGGACGCCGCGCGCGCCGGTCGAAACCGCGCTCGCCGCCGGACGCGACGTGCTGTTCGACATCGACTGGCAGGGAACCCAGCAGATGCGCGAGAAGGCACGCCACGACCTCGTCAGCGTCTTTGTCTTGCCGCCCTCCGCCACGGAGCTCGCGCGCCGCCTGCACACGCGCGCGCAGGACTCCGAGGACGTGATCCGCTCGCGCATGGCCAAGGCGGCCGACGAGATGAGCCACTGGGCGGAATATGATTATGTGATCGTCAATCGCGAGGTCGATCACGCCTTCATCGAGCTGCGCGCGATCCTGGCGGCGGAGCGGTTGAAGCGGGAGCGGCAGACCGGGCTCTCGGATTTCGTGCGCCGCCTGCAGGGGCAGCTGTAAGGTCGTCTTGGCTCTTGCGCATGATTTTGTCGGAAAAGTCTGCCGGCTTTTCGGGATCCCGCGCTATGGAGCGCCCGCCACCGCTACCGCTTCGACCTCGATCTTGAATCCGTAATGCAGCATCGGCACCGGCACCACGGCGCGCGCCGGGCGCGCCGATCCGGCCCATGTGGCATAGAGGGCATTGAAGGCGGGCCAGGACTGGATGTCGGTCACATAGACCCGCACCTGGACCAGCCGCTCGATGGCGCTGCCCGCCGCCGCCAGCGCGAGCGCCACGTTGTCCAGCACCTGCCGCGCCTGCGTTTCGAACGGCGCGTCGTTGAGCTTGCTGCCATCGGGCGCAATCGGCAGCTGGCCCGAGACGAACACCATGCCGCCGGCCGTGACGCAATGGCTGTAGTGGCCCCCGGGCGGCGCCATGGTGGGCGGGTTGATCTGGCCGATGTCAGCCATCGCGGCGTTTCTCCGTCATTTCTTCCCGCCGAAGCGGGCGAGCGCCGCCGTCATCTCGGGGAACGGCTGATAGGCGGCGGCCGCGCAGTCGCCGCTCGCCGCGTCGACGAACTGGTTGATCTCCCCGGCGAAGAAAACCACCAGCTTCTCCTTGCGCATGTCGGGTGCGACCACGCGCAGACAGACGACGTAGCGGCTTTCCGTACCGAACGCCTTGAGCGTGGGCGCCGACACAAAGGCCTCGCGCCCGCCCACCAGGCTGTAGGGGTCGGTTTGCAGGCGCGTCAGCAGGAGCGCCTTGTAGTTGTCCGGAACGAGATTGGGGTTCTGGGCCTGGGGCTCTGGCGCGAGGCTGGAGCAGGCCGCGAGTGCGCCCGCGATGACAGCCAGGCCTGCGCCCATGCGCAAGGCCATGCCGAAACACGGCAAGGCAGCCCATACGACGTCCAGCCTCATGGCCGCGGGCGAGCCGGGCGCGCGAACCTGCGCACCGTGATGCGGCCGAGATAGCGCCGTGATGAGGAGATGAGATAGGGCGAACAGTCTCCGGTCGGTCCGCAGTAGGGATAAAGAAAGAGGCCGGGCCGCACATAGGTGAAGTCATGCGGGCCGTAATAATGGGTGAAGTCGCAATAGGGTGCGCAGTCGATCTCCGCCGCGGCCGGACCCGATCCGGCCAAGAGGAGCCCGCACACGGCGGCAACGAATCCCGGCAAGAATCCCGGTGAGAATCTCGGCATGGCGTCCTCGCGCAATCGGCGACCCGTGCCATTGTGCCCCTTCGTGGCGGCTGCCGCAACGCGGCTGGTGCTGCGGGCGATGCAGGGCGGTCACGCGCCCGACCTGCCGGTATGGGGCGCCGGTGTTTTGAAAACCAAAGAGCCCGCGACCGGCGGGCTCTCGTGGTCCTATTCATCGCGGCTTGGTCGCGTCATGACGGCGACAAGCCGTGCAAGCCCGGGCCGAGCGGCCGCGACTCCTATTCCGAGGTCGCCTCCGCCGGCTTCTTCTCGGTGACGCGCCAGAGCTGGAAGCCCTGGCCGTTGATCGCCTTTTCGATCGCGCGGCGCGACAGGTTATGCGGCGGAGCGCGGTCGGGGCGGATCACGCCGGTGGCCTGCCAGGGGCCGTGCTGCGCCGGCAGCTTGCTACCGGAGGAATCGCCCGCGAAGGCACGCAAGTCGCTCTTGGCCTCCGACTTGAACATGAAAATGTGCATCACAGGAGTATCCTTTCAACGCGAAGAGTAACGATGCAGTCCCGTACCGTGTCATTGCGCAATGACGGTCTGCGCAATGACGGCC
>DATBBS010000700.1:0-2598 GCA_036270895.1 Xanthobacteraceae bacterium | reverse complement strand
CCGGCCTGCGCCCGCTCGATCGCCTCCGCGATCGCGACCGTGCGCTGGGCGATGTCGGCATGCATGCGCTCGACCATGCGGCCGTCGAGCTGCACCACGCCCTTGTGCCGGTTCTCCGGCAGCTCGAAGGCGGCGATGATCTTGCGCGCCTGCGCGGCCTCCTCGGCGGAGGGCGAGAAGGCGGCATTGCAGGCCGCGATCTGGTTGGGATGGATCAGCGTCTTGCCGTCGAAGCCCATGTCGCGGCCTTGCGCGCATTCGGCTGCGAAGCCCTCCGGGTCGGACAGGTCGTTGTAGACGCCGTCGAGCACGTCGACGCCGTAGCTGTGCGCCGCGAGCACGCAGGACGCGAGCCACGGCACCATGGGGGCCCGGCCCGGCACGAGCCGGGCGCGCGTCTCCTTGGCGAGATCGTTGGTGCCGATCACGAAGCCGGCGAGGCGGCTTTCCGAATCGGTCGCCTTGGCGGCGAGCGCCCGGATGTTGAAGATGGCGGCCGGCGTCTCGATCATGGCCCATAGCCGGACCTGGAGATCCGCATGGGTATCGAACAGCCGCTGCCCGATCATCTCGATCTGCTCCGGCGTCGAGATCTTCGGGACCAGGATGGCGTCGGGGCGGGCCGCGATGGCGGCGTCGATATCGTCGCCGAACCACGGCGTATCGAGCGCATTGAGCCGGATGATCACCTCGCGATGCCCGAAGCCGCCGGCGCTCACCGCCTTCGCCACCTGGGCGCGCGCGTCCGCCTTGGCGTCGGGCGCGACCGCGTCCTCCAGATCGAGGATGATGCCGTCGACCGGCAGAGTCCTGGCCTTGTCGATCGCACGGGCGTTCGAGCCCGGCATGTAGAGCACGCTGCGGCGCGGGCGGATGGTCATGGCTGAGCCCCCTTCGATATCCCCGCACGGTAGCGATGCGGCCCGCGGCGTGCCAGCATCCTTTGGGGGCAGCCTAAACGCATAGTCGCCGTCACGCCCGCACGTGCGGCGGGCGTGGCGAATTGCGCGACGAATGCGCCGTGACGAAAGAGCGCCGAAGCTATTTCAGGAACAGGTAGGTTGCGGTGTAGGGCACGCGCGCTTCCTTGCCGGCGTTCGCCTCGTCGCAGCCCTGGCCAGGCGCGACGCCGCCTTCGGTCGAGACCCGCAGGATTCCCTTGGCCTGGTTGAAGACGCCGGAACCCTCGCTCGATTTGATGTCGAGCAGCAACCACGGGATCGCGCCCGCCTTGGGGGCCGGCGCGCTCGCCTTCACGGCGCCGACCACCTTGCCGCCGCTCAGCGCTTCCCAGCTCGGGCCCGCGTAATGCTTGCCGATCTG
Source organism: Xanthobacteraceae bacterium (assembly GCA_036270895.1). Classification (GTDB taxonomy): domain Bacteria; phylum Pseudomonadota; class Alphaproteobacteria; order Rhizobiales; family Xanthobacteraceae; genus JAVDCA01. Next base: position 1,275 of record DATBBS010000700.1, on the reverse strand, counting down.
CTTCTTGGCGGTATCGAACAGCGCCGCTTCCGGCGCCTTGAAGGTCCAGGTCCATGACCCGGCGTCGTTCTTGCCGCAGGTGTAGATCTGCACACCGGTCGCCGGCACCTCGAGATAAACCGACATGCCGGCGGGCTTGAGCGCGGCCGGAAGATCGGGGGTCTGGGCGGCCGCGTTTTGCGTCACGCCGGCGGCCGCCAGACAAACCAGGATGAAGCCTCGCATGCGATTGTCTCCATGAGCTTGAACATCATGCGGCCGGGCGATTAGGCCGCCTTCTTTTTCGCGCTGATCAGCTTGCGGTTGATCAGGCATTCGGCGATCTGGATGGCATTGAGCGCGGCGCCCTTGCGCAGGTTGTCCGACACGCACCAGAAGGTGAGCCCGTTCTCGACCGTGGCGTCCTCGCGCACGCGGCTGATATAGGTCGCGTCCTCGCCGGCGCATTCGTAGGGCGTGACGTAGCCGCCCGGCTCGTGCTTGTCGACCACGAGGCAGCCCGGCGCGGTGCGCAGGATATCGTGCGCTTCCGCGACCGTGATCGGCTGCTCGAATTCGACATTGACGGCTTCCGCGTGGCCGATGAACACGGGCACCCGCACGCAGGTCGCGGTGAGCTTGATCTTGGGATCGAGAATCTTCTTGGTCTCGGCCATCATCTTCCACTCTTCGCGGGTGTAGCCATCTTCCATGAAGACGTCGATCTGCGGGATGACGTTGAAGGCGATGCGCTTGGGAAACTTCCTGGTTTCGATCTCGCCGACCGTGAACACCGCCTTGGTCTGCGTGAACAGCTCGTCCATCGCCTCCTTGCCGGCGCCCGACACCGACTGGTAGGTCGAGACCACGACGCGCTTGATCCGGGCCTTGTCGTGCAGCGGCTTCAATGCGACCACGAGCTGGGCGGTCGAGCAGTTGGGATTGGCGATGATGCCGCGCTTGCGGAAATCGGCGACCGCGTCCGCATTGACCTCCGGGACCACCAGCGGCACGTCGGCGTCGTAGCGCCAGCACGACGAATTATCGATCACCACGGCGCCCTGGGCGGCGATCTTGGGCGACCATTCCTTCGATACCGTCGAGCCCGCCGACATCAGGCAGATGTCGACGTCGGAAAAATCATACTGCTCGAGGGCCTTCACCTTCAGGGTCTTGTTGCCATACGAGACCTCGACCCCCATGCTGCGGCGCGACGCGACCGCCACCACCTCGTCGGCCGGAAATGTCCGCTCGTCGAGGATGTTGAGCATTTCGCGGCCCACATTACCGGTGGCG
>DATBBS010000699.1:0-2985 GCA_036270895.1 Xanthobacteraceae bacterium | reverse complement strand
CATCCGGCCGGGGGTGACGCTGCCGCTGGGCGGGCTGGCGCTGCAGGATATCTCCGACCGCTCGCTCAAGAATGCCGAGAAGATCGTCGAGCGTTCGCTCGCCGACATGCCGGTGCTCAAGGTCGGCCGCGGGCGGAATTTCTACGCGGTCGGCGGCACGTGGCGGGCCTTGGGACGGCTGCACATGTGGCAGACCGGCTATCCGCTCCACGTCATGCATGGCTATGTCATCCCGGCCAAGGAAGCGCTGGAGTTCTCCCGCCTGGTGCAGCGCGTCGATCCCGAGACGCTGTCGCAGATCGAGATCGTCAACGATGCCCGCCGGCCGCTGCTCGCCTATGCGGCGCTGGTGCTGGAGGAGATCGTGCGCTTCGCGAGGCCGAAGCAGGTCGTGATCTCGGCCCTGGGCGTGCGCGAGGGATTGCTCTATTCGCTGCTGAGCGAGAAAGAGCGAAAGCGCGACGCGCTGTTCGCCGCCGCCCAGGAGCTCAACGTGCTGCGCTCGCGCTCACCGCGCCACGGCGAGGAGCTCGCCGCATGGGCCGACCAGTTCATGGCGTCGACCGGGATCGAGGAGACGACCGAGGAGAAGCGGCTGCGCCACGCTGCCTGCCTGCTCGCCGATATCGGCTGGCGCGCGCATCCGGACTACCGCGGCGAGCAGTCGCTCAACATCATCGCGCACGCCGCCTTCGTCGGCGTCGATCATCCCGGCCGCACCTTTCTTTCGCTCGCGGTTTTCTTCCGCCATGTCGGGCTCAACGATGACGAATTGTCGCCGCATGTGCGCGAGCTCGCCACCGCCCGCATGATCGACCGCGCGCGCGTGCTCGGCGCCGTGATGCGCGTCGCCTACCTGGTGTCGGCCGCGATGCCGGGCGTGCTGCCGCACACGCCGCTCAAGGTCAGCCATGGCAAGCTCAAATTGCGGCTCAAGGGCCGCTATTCGGCGCTCGCGGGAGAGCGGCTGTTCGTGCGGCTGCGCCAGCTCGCGCGCCTGATCGGGCGCGATCCGGTCTTCGTGACGGAATAGCGCCGCGCCCGCTTGCGTCCCGCACGCCCGGGCAGAGGTATTGTCAAACCGGTAGAAAGCCGACAGTCTGCTACCTTGAGATGAGGACGCCGGGTATGGCTGACGTGGCGCGGCCGACGCAAGCCCGCCATGGCGTCGGCTCGCGGGGGTAGGCAGGATGAGAGTCTCGGCGCTCGACGAAAGCGGCAAGCCGGTCGATTGGTGGTTTGCCTACAAGGTCCCGAAGCTCACCGACATCAAGGGAGTCGGCAGCGTTCCGAGCGCCACCGGCTACGAATATGTCTATTACGATCCGCATGTCGGCGCGTTCGGCGCCTCGAAGGATGTCTTGACCGACGGCAAAGGCGCGCTCGATCTGACCCTCGACTCGGTTTTCAAGAACCCCGCCGCCACCACCGGCTGGATCCTCTACAACGACGAGATGCCAAAGGACGCCGACCGCAAGGACAACGGAAATCTCGGCCACGCCAAGGGCGTCATCGCATTCGATACGGCGACGAAAACCGCCTTTTGGCTGCTGCATTCATGGCCGAAATACGCGGATCCGGACGTGCCCGGAATGCCCACCCCCATGTACGGGCAGACCTTCCTGTGCATTTCGCTCGCCATGTCGACCGCCAGCACGATCGCGGCCCAGATGGCGAACCACCAGCAGCCGCAGGCCTACGCGCCGCATATGCCGGCTTCGCTCGCCAAGACCGATCCGCTCTTCCGCCTCACGCAGCCGCTCGATCCCAAGCCTGCCGGCGACTCGAACACGATCGATTGCGTGTCGGCGGGCGGCCTCAAATTCAAGGTGATCGCGAAGAACCGGGAATGGGGCAAGGACTTCTGGAACGACCTGGTGGGGCCCACCCTGAAGGAGGACATGGACGTCGAGACCTGGATCCGCGGCCCGATTCCGCCCACGCTGGACAGCGACGGGGTTCACAAGACCTTCGATATCAAGTTCGTCGATCTGCGGCCGCTGGGCGCCAAATGGGCATGGCCCGAGTCCAAGGATCACGCCAAATGGGGAATCACCCTGCAAGGCAACTGGGTCTGCGTGGGCGACATCAATCGCATGATCTCGCAGCAGAAGCGCGGCGGCGGCACCATTGCGTTTCAGAACGCGGCGCTGTGGCAGGCGCTCAAGAAGACGGATTTGCTCCTGCCGCCGCGCGGAATGAGCGTCGCGGACGCCAAGAAGATCATTCAGCGTACGCATGGCGGCGAGCACGCCGCACCGGACAGTCCGGCCGCACCGAAGCCGCCTGCCGCCAGGAAGACGCGCGCCAAGCATTAGAGCATGATCCCGAAAAGTGGGCCCCGGTTTTCGGAGAAGATCATGCTCCGACAATAAGCTGGGGCGGGATGACGAGCCGAAGAAAAGTCATCCCGCTCGCGCGCGTCAGCCTTCCGCCCCCCGCTCGACCGCGACCACGCGGTTCTGCTCGACCGCGAGCGCGAGCTTGCCGTGCTTGAGGGCGAGCGCCTTCTCGCCGAACAGCTCGCGCCGCCAGCCGTGCAACGCGGGCACGTCGGCATTGTCGTCGGCGGCGATGCGGTCGAGGTCGTCGACGGTCGCGATCACCTTGGCGGCCACCGCGTGGCGCTCGGACGTCATGCGCAGCAGGACCTTGAGGAGCTCGAGCGTCGCGCTGCCGTTGTTGCCGCTGGCACGCTGGCGCTCGATCGCCGGTAAGGTCTTGGGATCGCGGGCCAGCCCGCGCGTCACCGCCTGAACGATGTCCTGGCCCCATTTCGAGCGTTCGAAGCCGCGCGGCAGCGAGCGCAGCGCGGCGAGCCGCTCGATGGTGGCGGGCGCCTGCGTGGCGATCTCGCCCAGCACGTCATCCTTGAGCACGCGGCCGCGCGGCACGTCACGCGTCTGCGCCTCGCGCTCGCGCCAGGCCGCGATCTCCATCAGGACGGCCAGCTCCTTGGGCTTGCGCACGCGGGTCTTGAGGCGT
>DATBBS010000698.1:0-10717 GCA_036270895.1 Xanthobacteraceae bacterium | reverse complement strand
CGATGTCGTCGGTATACTGGCCCTTGCCGGTGACGAAACGGAAGTCTTCCTTGCGGCGCACCGCCGCGCCGATCCCGGTCGCGTTCATGGCGGTCTCCTTGGTCGGAACGAAACTCCCTCGGGGGCTGGTCGGCCGCGCTTACTCGGCGGCCTGCGACTGCGCTCCCGTGCCCATGGCCTTGGCGCCGGCCGCGATCGCCTTGACGATGTTGTGATAGCCGGTGCAACGGCAGAGATTGCCCTCGAGCTCCTCGCGGATGGTCTTCTCGTCGAGCTCGTTGCCCTTGCGATTGACGATATCGACCGCCGTCATGATCATGCCCGGCGTGCAGAAGCCGCATTGCAGGCCGTGATTTTCCCGGAACGCCTCCTGCATGGGATGCAGCGTGTCGCCGTTCGCCAGGCTCTCGATGGTGCGGACGTCCGCGCCCTCGGCGGTGAGCACCAGGAGCGTGCAGGACTTCACCGCCTTGCCGTTGACGTGCACCACGCAGGCCCCGCATTGCGAGGTGTCGCAGCCCACATGCGTGCCCGTGAGCCGCAGGTTTTCGCGCAGGAACTGCACCAGGAGGGTGCGCGGGTCGACATCGGCGGTGACGGGCTTGCCGTTCACCGTCAGCTTCACGGCGGGCATCGAGCTTCTCCCCAGATTCGGACTAAAAAGCCTTGTTTTCGGGCTCGCCGGCAACCCCGGCGACGGCCGCAGGCGAAATCGGGGCGTTTTTGCCTCATTTCGCGGTGGTGAACAAGAACAAGTCTTATCCCCCTGTCCCATCGGGTCAAGGGTCCCGGCGGGCTGCGGTTTGCCGAAAACCTCTACCCGGCCGCGACCGCGGCGGCGAATTTGGCGAAGAAATCATCCGCCATTTTCTTCGCGGCGCCGGCAATGAGCCGCTGGCCGAGCTGGGCGAGCTTGCCGCCGATCTGGGCCTCGACGTTGTAGGTGAGCAGCGTGCCGCCGTCCTTGGCCGACAACGCCACGACGGCGCCGCCCTTGGCGAAGCCCGCGATGCCGCCCTCGCCCTCACCGGAAATCTTGTAGCCATTGGGCGGGTCGAGGTCGGTGAGATGCACCTTGCCTTTCCACTTGGCCTTGACGGGTCCGATCTTGGTGACCGCGATCGCCTGGAATTCGGTGTCGGAGGTCTTGTCGAGCTGCTCGCAACCGGGGATGCAGGCCTTCAGCACCTCGGGGTCATTGAGCTTGGCCCACACCGCCTCGCGCGTCGCATTGAGCTGGACCTCTCCGTTCATCGTCATGGCCATTGCGGCTTCTCCCTATTCCACGGCATCCATCGGCGGGCGATTGGCAATCGGTGCTTAATGCCTTCCGGTCTGGGTGGAAAGGGCGAAAATCCAGCTCATTTTGCCGCCGCAACGGTGCCCTGCGCTCCGCCGGGCAGAGGGGCCGGCGACGGGCGCGCCGCAGCCGCGATGTGTTGCGGTCGCACTTTCTGTGGAGACCCGGTATCCAGGTCGGCGGAAAGTGCTTAAAGGGTTGTTCTGCCGGGAAACTTCCATACCGCAATCCCCCTTATCGGAGCCATGTCCGAGCCCCTCGCTCCCTCTCCCCTGCTGATGCCTATGTTCTCGAGCGCCGCCATGCGCGCGATCGTGGACGACCGCGCGCGCCTCCAGCGCATGCTGGATTTCGAGGCGGCGCTCGCGCGCGCCGAGGCGGCGGTCGGGGTCATCCCGCACGAGGTGATCGACGCGATTGCGGCCGCCGCCAAGATCGAGCGTTTCGACCTCGCGACAATCGCCCATGCGGCGCCCGCCGCCGGCAACATCCTGGTTCCCCTGGTGGCGGCGCTCACCGCCGAGGTCGCCAAGACGAATGCGGAAGCTGCCGGCTTCGTGCATTGGGGCGCAAGCCCCCAGGACGCGATCGACACCGCGCTGGTGCTCGAGTTGCGCGACGGACTCGATGCGCTGATCGCCGACCTCGACCGGGCCGTGACCGCCTATGTGGGGCTCGCCGGCCGCCACCGCCGCACCGCCACGGTGGCGCGCAGCTCGCTGCAGCATTCCCTGCCGATCCCTTTCGGCCTGAAGGTCGCCGGTTACGCGGGAGCCCTGGCGCGGGCACGCGACCGCCTGAAGTGGCTGCGCAAGGAGGCGCTGGTCATGCAGTTCGGCGGCGCCGCCGGCACGCTGGCGTCGTTCGGCGAACGCGGCTTCGATGTCTATGAGCGGCTCGCGGCGCTGCTCGACCTGCCGATGCCGGACGCGCCCTGGCACAGCCATCGCGACCGCCTCGCCGAGGTGGCCGCCGCGCTCGCGATCCTCGCCGGCACCTGCGGCAAGATCGCGCGCGACGTGACGCTGCTGATGCAGACCGAGATCGCCGAGGCGTTCGAGCCCGCGCCGGCCGGGCGCAGCATGCCGCACATGCGCAACCCGACGGCCGCGTCCGCCGCGCTCGCCTGCGCCGCGATGGCGCCCCAGCTCGCCGCCACGATCATGAATGCGGAATCCCACGAGCACGAGGGCGCGACCGGCGCCTGGCGGGTCGAGTGGGCGGCATTCCCGTCGCTGCTGCTCGTCGTATCGGGCGCGCTCGCCGGCGTCGTCGCCATCGGTGAAGGGCTCGAGATCGACAACGAGCGCATGCGCCTCAACCTGGACGCGACGCGCGGGCTGATCATGGCGGAATCGGTGCTGGTTGCGCTCGCCGGCAAGCTCGGCAAGCCGGTGGCCCATCAGGTCGTCGAGGAAGCCACCCAGAAGGCGATCGCGGAAAAACGTCACCTCCAGGAGGTGCTGGGTGAGGACGAGCGGGTGACGCTGCTCATGAATCCCGGCGAGGTCGCCCGGCTGTTCGAGCCCCCGACCTTCCAGGGCGTCGCCCAGACCTTCATCGAGCGGCTTGTCGCCTCTGCCCAGGCGCGCCTGCCGCGGCGGTGACCCATTCACCTGACTTCACAGCGTCGGAGAAACCACAATGCCGGTGATCCAGTCCCAGGGTTGCCCGATCAACGTCGAGACCGAGGGGGCGGCGGACGCGCCGCTGCTGATGCTGTGCAACTCGCTCGGCACCGATCTGCACATGTGGGACGCCCAGGCGCCCGCTTTCGCGAAACACTTCCGGCTGGTGCGCTATGACCGGCGCGGCCACGGCAAGTCGGGGGCGCCCGAAGGTCCCTACACGATGGAGATGCTCGGCCGCGACGCGCTTGCCGTCATGGACGGGCTCGGGCTCGAGCGCGTGAACTGGTGCGGCCTGTCGATGGGCGGGATGGTCGGCCAATGGCTCGGCGCCAACGCGCCCGAGCGCATCGGCAAGCTCGTCCTGTCCAACACCCAGAGCTATTACCCCGACAAGGCCATGTGGGAAGCGCGCATGAAGCCGGTGCGCGAAAAGGGGCTTGGGCCGGCCGCCGATCCCACCATGGAGCGCTGGTTCAGCAAGGAATTCCGCGAGCGCGCGCCCGACCAGATCGCCCGCATGCGCGACATGTTCCTCACGACGCCGGCGGCGGGGTTTCTCGGCTGCTGCGCCGCGGTTCGCGACATGGACCTGCGCGACACTCATGCGCGCATCGAGGCGCCGACGCTGGTGATCGTCGGCCTGAAGGATCCCGCCACCCCGCCGGCGGCGGGCGAGGAGATCCAGCGACGCATCAAAGGCGCCAGGCTCGCGGCGCTCGACGCTGCGCATATCTCCAACGTCGAGCAACCACAGGCCTATGCCGACACGGTGCTGGGCTTCCTCAAATCGTGACGGCGGCCGACAAAAGAGGATGAAGCCATGGACGACAAGGAACGCCACGCGCGCGGCATGAGCGTGCGCCGCAAGGTGCTGGGCAACGCCTGGGTCGACAAGGCGAACACGGCCAAGAACGCGTTCAACGCCGAATTCCAGGACATGATCACGCGCAACGTCTGGGCCGAGATCTGGACACGCCCGCATTACGACGAGCGCACCCGGCGCGTGCTGGTGATCGGCACCATGATGGCGCTGGGAAAATGGGACGAGTTCCGCCTGCATGTGCGCGCCGCGCTCACCGAGGGCGGCTTCTCGACCGACGACATCAAGGAGATCGTCCTGCAACAGACCGTCTATTGCGGGGCGCCGGCCGGCAACCACGCCTTCAAGGAAGCAGGCGACGTCATCGGGGAGCTCGGCAAGAGCGCCTGAGTCCGTCGCGGGGCCGCCGGGTCGCAGCCTGTTGACTCCCCGGATAACTCTGCATTACAGAGTAACTCTGCATCGCAGAGGCATCCATGAGTATGCGCCCGCGCCTGCATGTGACGAATGGCGAAGTCGCCGCGGGCACACTGAAGCAATTGCTCGCCGACGATGACGTGCTGCCGTGGCGCGACCCGATGGTCGAGGGCCCGTTTCCGGCCGGCCTCGATCCCGCCGCGACATCGCAGCTCAGGGCCGCCTATCTGGCCGGGCCGAATCTGGAATATGACCAGGTGCTGCGCGACTTTTTCCTCAGGGACGAGCACCTCGCGGCCGCATCGCGATATCGCGAGATCACGCTCTGGTTCGAGCACGACCTGCTCGATCAGCTTCAGATCCTCCAGATCCTCGACCGGCTCGCCGGCGCCGAACTCGCCGGCACGCGGCTGAGCATGATCTGCGTCGATTCGTTTCCCGGCGTCGAGCCGTTCCGCGGCCTGGGGCAGCTCGATCCGGCCCAGATGGCGACCTTGCTCGACAAGGTTTCGGCCGTGACGGCACAACAGCTGAGCCTGGCGCGCGACGGCTGGGCTGCGTTTCGATCGCCCGATCCGCGGGATATCGAGACGTTCTTGACGCGGGATCTTCGACCACTGCCGTATCTAGGCGCGGCGCTCGATCGCCATTTGCAGGAGTTTCCGTTCACCTCGAACGGACTTGGACGCACGGACCGCCAGCTCATGCGGCTCGTCTCCGAAGGCGTCGCCCATCCAGGCCGGCTCTTTGCGGACAATACGGCGCTCGAGACGACGCTCTTTCTCGGTGACTGGTCGGTCTATCGGCACATCCAGGATTTATGCAGCGCCATGCAACCGCTCTTGAGCGCGTCACCTTACGGCGCATTCCGCGGCCCCCTCGATCCGGATCTCTCGACGGAGGATTTCCGCAAGCAGGAATTGTCGCTGACGGAGTGCGGACGACGGGTGGTTTCGAACCAGGCGGACGCGTCTGAATTCAGGGATATCGACTGCTGGTTGGGCGGCGTCCATCTGGCCGAAGGCAAGCCGATGTGGCGTTGGAACGAGTCGGCCGGGCGCCTCCAGGGCGCGGAACGCTAGGGCGATGCCAAATCCGCCGCTGCTCGACCCGATCTTCCATCAGACCGTGCGGACGCGTCTCGGCAGCCTGCTCAATGCCGGCACCTGCAGTTTCGCCGAGCTGAAGACGAGGCTGGGAGTGACCGACGGAAATCTCGACGCTCACCTTCGCAAGCTGAGTGCGGCCGGCTATCTCCACAGCCGCATGGTCGTAAAAGATCGAGTCCAGACCAACTACTCGCTGTCGCCGAGCGGCAAGCGTGCCTTCGCGGCCTATGTGGCGGGGCTCAGAGCGATCATCGGCCCGCCGCGCACGCATCATGGGTTTGCGGATGCCGGGATGCGCGCGACCGCCAGGGCGAAGCGCCGATAAGGCCTGCGGCGCGGATCCGAGACCGTTGCCGCCTTATCCCCCGCCCTGCTCGCGGAACGCCTGCGGCGTCGTGCCGGTCTGCTTGCGGAAGAAGCGCGCGAAGTGCGACGGATCGGCGAAGGTCAGATCGTAGGAAATCTCGTGGATCGCCAGGGTGGTGAAAACGAGCTGGCGCTTCGCCTCGGTGAGCACGCGCTGACGGATCAGATGGCCCGCCGTGACCCCGGTCGCGCGCTTGACGATGTCATTGAGGCGGTCGGGAGTCACCGCGAGCTTTTCGGCGTAGAAGCCGAGCAGCCTCTCCTTGCGGAAATGCTCCTCCAGCAAACGACGCAGCGCCTCGACGGTCGGATCGGCGGGCCGCAGCGTCACGGTTCCGGTGCGCGCGCGGCTCGCCGCCAGCCGCGCCACCGCGATGGCGAGCAGCGCCAGATGGCCGCGCATGGCGAGGCGAAATCCCTCGCGCGCCAAAAAGCGCTCCTCATGAAGATCGGCGCAGATCGCGGCGAGCCGCGCGGCCTCCGTGGTGGCGAGCGGCACCACCGGCTCGGCCGCGAGCGCGCGCAGACGCGCGATGGCTTCGCCGGAGCGCTCACCGAGACCGTGCGTCACGTCCTCGGTGAAGCTCACCACCCAGCCTTCGGTCTCGTGCGGCGTGAAGCGGTAGCCGTGCGCCACGGTCGCCGGCATCAGGATCGCGGCGGGCGCCGCGAAGGGAAGAGTCGAGGCCTCGACCGTCATCTCGCCACCTCCCCGCTCGATCAGGAGAATCTGAAAGAGGTTGCGATGGCGGTGGGCGCGGATGGTCCAGTCGTGCACCGACGAGCGCGAGGAAATCGTCTCGACATGGATGAAATCGAACGCCTGATCGTCCGGCGGATCGCCGTAAAGATGAAACAGCGGCAGGGCGAGCGGCATGCGCGAAGCTTAACCCATCGGGCGTCCGCGTGGATACCGCGTCGGCGCACCGCAGCGGCCGGCAAAAAAGGCCCCGCTCGGTGAGCGGGGCCTTTCTCAACAATACTCAGGTGCGACTACGGAGCTTTAGCGGTTCCCGCTCTGGCCACCCTGCTGTCCGCCCTGACCACCTTGCTGGCCGCCCTGACCGGGCTGCTGGTTCTGCTGGCCGGGCTTCTGACCGCCGCCCTGCTGCTGGCCGGGCTTCTGCTGCCCACCCTGCTGGTTCTGGTTCGGGTTTTGCTGGTTCTGGTTCATGTTACTTTCTTTCTCCCGGGAATGCCCACCCATCGAGACAACGCCCGCTGGGAGGTATCGTTCCGGCCCGGCGGAACCCAGAAAACAGAAAGATATCATGGCGTTGGCAGATGCGCCCGTTTCCCCGTCCTGCTCATCTTTTGGGCCGCGAGGACGGGGTAGTCGACGCGAAGCGAGCCTCACACGCGTTTATAGGCCCGGTCGTGATAGACCAGCGCCGGCCCCGCGGGACCCATGTGAATGGCCTCGATCGCGCCGAAGATCACGTTATGGCTTGCCACTGCCTTGATCTCGAGGATGCGGCAGTCGAGCGCCACCACCGAGGTGGTGAGCACCGGTGCACCGGTCGTGAGCGTGCCCCAGCTGCCGAGCGCAAAGCGAGCTTCGGACTGCGCGCCGGTCCGGCCCGCGAACATGTCGGCGATCGCCTCGGCGTCGGCGCCGAGCGTATTGACGCAGAACACGCCATTCTCGCGCATCATCGGCCCGCCCAGGCTCTTGCGGTTGAGGCAGACCAGGAGTGTCGGCGGCGCGTCCGACACCGAGCATACCGCGGTCGCCGTGAAGCCGGTCTTGCCGGCCGGCCCCGCGGTCGTCACCACGTGCACGGCGGCGCCGAGGCGGCTCATCGCCTCGCGAAACAGTTGGGGGTCGACGGTAGCGACCGGGTCGGGACCGACGGCCTCGAAGGCGCCGGCCATCGCATCGTCGGGGCGTTGATCGATCCAGCTCATGCGTGCCGTCGAAAGCAAATGTGATCCGGCGCGGCGCACCGCGCCTTCAGGATAGCAGCAAGATCCCGGCCGGTCATCGACCGCGCGCTCATGGCGATTTGGGCTTGGTGGCGCCGCCTTGGCGGCGCGCCGGGGGCGCTTCGTCCGGATTGAGCCACGTCGAATCGGTCCAGCCCTTCTCGTCGTAATCGGCCATGCAATCCTCGGCGAGCCCGATCATGCGATCGAGCGCGCCAGTGGAACGCGCGTTCCACATCGCCTGGATGCGGACATCCTCGTGGTTGCCCGCATAGTTGCGCTCGTAGAGCTCGTGGCGCGCGCCGAACTCCGTGCCGATCGCATCCCACAAGAGCTTCATGATCTTGATGCGTTCCTTGTAGCCGATCCCATAGGATCCGCGCACATAGCGGGCGAGATACTTGTCGATGTCCGGATTCTCGAAATCCTTGGCCGAGGACGGTAGATAGATCAGCGCGGACGCGATGATCTTCTCGACGATCTCCTTGATCCGCCCATAGGCATCGCCGGCGAAGACCCGGTAGCTCGATCCCGATTGCGCGTTCGGCAGCACCGTGTCGCCGACCCACGGCACCGGGTTCATCGCCATCGCGTCGGACAGCGCCCAGAACAGATTGCGCCACGCGATGATCTCGCCGAGCATCGCCTGATTGCCGCGAAACTCGTCGGCGCCGGTCGCCCGCAACGCCTTGGCGATGATGCCCACCATGAAATCGAGCTTGACCGCGAGCCGCGTGCAGCCCTGGAACTGATAGCCGGCGAGAAAGCCCGAGCGCGGGTAGAAGGTCTTGATCTTCTCGATGTCGCGGTGGAGCAGCACGTTCTCCCAGGGCACCAGCACGTTGTCGAACACGAAGATCGCGTCGTTCTCGTCGAAGCGCGAGGACAGCGGATAGTCGAAGGGCGTGCCCACGGCGTTGGCGGTCATCTCATAGGAGGTGCGGCAGATCAGCTTGACGCCAGGCGCGTTCATCGGCGCGATGAACATCACCGCCAGGTCGGGATCGTGGATCGGCATCGCGGCGTTCTGGCCGAGAAAATTGTAATGCGTGATCGCCGAGGAGGTCGCCACCACCTTGGCGCCGGACACATAGACGCCGGCGTCGGTCTCCTTCTGGATGGTGATGAACACGTCCTTCACCAGCTCTGCGGCCTTGGCGCGGTCGACCGGCGGATTGACGATGGCATGGTTCATGAACAGGACATTGTCCTGGGCGCGCCTGTACCAGCGCTTCGCGTTGTCGGCGAACTTGCCGTAGAACTCGTAATTGGCGCCAAGCGTGTTCATCAGCGACGCCTTGTAGTCGGGCGTGCGCCCCATCCAGCCGTAGGTCATGCGCGCCCAGGCGGCGATCGCCTCGCGCTGGCCGACGACCTCCTCGCGCGATTTCGCAACGCGAAAGAATTTGTGGGTGAACCCGCCCGGGCCGCCATCGGTCGGGCAGGTCAATACGCCCTGGCTGGCGGGATCATGCAACGCGTCGTAGAGCCGGGCGATCGAGCGCGCCGAATTGCGAAAGGCCGGATGGGTGGTCACGTCGTCGACGCGCTCGCCCTGAATATAGACCTCGCGGCCGTCGCGCAGGCTCTCGAGATATTCCTTGCCGGTGAACGGGCGATTCTTGCCCGCAATGATGTCCTCGGGCTTGCTTTGGCTCATCGTTTCGCTCGTCGTTCATCGGTCTTGCCGCGGGGCGGCTGTTCGCCGTTGTAGCCGACCGCAGCGAGGAAAGTACAGGAAGGCTCGACCGGAACGCGCGCGAGGCTCCCATGCGGTGTCGAGCAGGCTCTTATGACGGAGGCCCGTCAATGGCGGGGCCCGGCGTTGTGACGCCGACATCGGCAGGCGCACGGAACGGCTGGGTGAGCAGGCGGTCGAGACGCAGCTCGCCAGGGTCGCGAAAGATCGGCAGGCCGATCGTCATGCCGTCATGGCCGGCGCGCGGCTCGGCGCGGTAGGTGCCGAACAAGCGGTCCCACCACGGCAGATTGAAGCCGAAATTGCTGTCGGTCTCTTGCCGCAGGACCGAATGATGGACGCGGTGCATGTCGGGCGTCACCACGACCAACCGCATGACGCGGTCGAGCCAAACCGGCATGCCCACGTTCGAATGGTTGAACATCGAGCTGGCGTTGAGCACGACCTCGAACGCGATTACGGCCCCGGCCGGAATGCCGACGAGCGCCACCGTCGCCATCTTGATCAGCATGGAGAGCAGGATCTCGATGGGATGGAAGCGCCCGCCGGTGGAGACGTCGATGTCGACGTCGGCATGATGCATGCGATGCAGCCGCCAGAGCCACGGCACATGGTGAAAGACGACATGCTGGCCATAGATGACGAGATCGAGCACCAGGAAGCCCGCCAGGGCGGCGATCCAAAACGGAACCCCGAGGACGTGGAACAGGCCGAAGCCATGCGCGGCGGCGATGAGCGCAACGCCCACGGCCGCCGTGGGGACCAACAGCCGCACCGCGACGGCGTCCACCACGAGGACGCCGAGATTGCTCGGCCAGCGCGCGGCGCGCCGGACGCCGAGAGGCCGGCGCGGGGCGAATAGTTCCCATAGCGCCATGGCGGTGAAGACCGCGAAAAATGCGGCGAGGCGGATGAGGAGTTCGGGGCTGAGGCTCATGCGACGTCGTCCGAAACGCGGAATATAGGCAAAAGGCCGACGCCGCGCGCGGCTGCGACATTGCCGCGCATTGGCACGCCTGTTAAGACTGCCCGACAACGAGTCACAGCGGCCGGGTCGCAGGGGCTGAGGGGCGCGGCGGAGGCCATGGAAATCTTCGTCCAGCAACTGATCAACGGCATCACGCTCGGGTCGATCTATGGCCTGATCGCGATCGGCTATACCATGGTGTTCGGCATCATCGGGATGGTGAACTTCGCCCATGGCGACGTCTTCATGGTGTCGGCCTTCGTGGCGCTGATCACGCTCCTGGTCGTGACCTCCTGGCTCGGCATCACCTCGATCGCGCTCGCCTTGTTCATCGTGCTGGTGGTCGCGATGACGCTGACCTCGCTGGTCAACTGGACGATCGAGCGCCTCGCCTATCGGCCGCTGCGCGGCTCGTTCCGCCTCGCCCCGCTGATCTCGGCGATCGGCATGTCGATCTTCCTGATGAATTTCGTGCAGGTCGC
>DATBBS010000697.1:0-13540 GCA_036270895.1 Xanthobacteraceae bacterium | reverse complement strand
CGAGACCCTGGTGGTCTACGCCAAGACCGACGCGAAGGCGGGCGCGCGCGGCATCACGGCCTTTTTGATCGAAAAGGGCTTCCCGGGATTCTCCACCGCGCAAAAGCTCGACAAGCTGGGCATGCGCGGCTCCGATACCTGCGAGCTGGTGTTTTCCGATTGCGAGGTGCCGGCCGAGAATGTGCTCGGCTCGGTGGGGCAGGGCGTCAACGTGCTGATGTCGGGGCTCGACTACGAGCGGGTGGTGCTCGCCGCGGGACCGCTCGGCATCATGCAGGCCTGTCTCGACGCGGTGATCCCCTATCTGCACGAGCGCAAGCAGTTCGGCCAGCCGATCGGCGCCTTCCAGCTCATGCAGGGCAAGCTCGCCGACATGTATGTGACCATGAGTGCCGCCAGGGCTTATGTGTACGCCGTGGCGCGCGCCTGCGACGCGGGCAAGACCACGCGCGAGGATGCGGCCGGCGCCATCCTCTACGCGGCGGAGCGCGCGACCGCGCTTGCGCTCGACGCGATCCAATGCCTGGGCGGCAATGGCTATATCAACGACTACCCGACCGGACGCCTGTTGCGCGACGCAAAACTCTACGAGATCGGGGCCGGCACGAGCGAGATCCGCCGCATGCTGATCGGCCGGGAGATTTTCGACAAGACCTCGTGACATCAGACCCACGGCATCCATCGACTGTCATTGCGAGCGAAGCGAAGCAATCCCGTCAGTCGCGCATCTGCGGATCGAGATTGCTTCGCTTCGCTCGCAATGACGGGGCATTGCACGCAGCCCCGCAATGGTTAAGTTGGCCGCGCCGTTCCCTCAGGAATTCCCGATGCTTCCCCGCCTTGCCCGGATCGCCGCGCTCGCCGCCATCGTGGTGGCGGGCGCCGTCCATACGGCCGCGGCCCAAGGCGCCCAGGCGACCCGCAAGGACGCGGGCGCGATTCGCGCCTGCGCCGAGAAATACGCCGAGAACATCAACGAGGCGGAACGGCGCTGCATCTTCGCGATCGTGGTCGAGCCCTGCACCAAGACCAGGGTCGGGCGGTCGAGCCAGGGCGCGGCCGCCTGCTATCACGTCGAACAGGACATCTGGGACGAGCTGTTGAACGAGAACTTCCGCGTCCTGCGCGACGGCCTGGACGACGACCAGAAGGAAAAGCTGCGCCAGATGCAGCGCGACTGGATCGCCTATCGCAACACGACCTGCGAGTTCTACTATCACAAGATCCAGGGCACGATGGCGACCGAGATGACGGCGGCCTGCCTGGCGCGCGAGACCGCGCGCCGCGCGCTGCTGCTGAAGTTTTTCCAGGGGTTGTGATGGCAGGACACACATGACTCTCCTTTCCGTCCCCCACGAAACCCGGGCTTGCCCGGGTTTCGCATGAGATTGCGCAAGTCGGGCAGGCCCGACTTGCGGTGGGGGGTCAGGGAGGGGGGTGGTGCGATTGGTGCGGCCGGTGCAAAACCGCACGGCCCCTACCCCTAACCCCTCCCCACAAGGGGAGGGGAACGGATAGTCAGAGTGCTGTACCAAACAGGAGAACCAACTTGATTCCATATGTTGAAGCCAACGGCGCCCGCATTCCGGCCCTCGGGCTCGGGACCATGACGCTGAAGGGCGATGTCTGCGTCACGGCGGTGAGCACGGCGCTCAAGCAGGGCTATATCCATCTCGACACGGCGGAGCGCTACGGCAACGAGACCGAGGTGGGAGAGGGGCTGCGCGCCTCGGGCCTCGACCGCGGCCAGGTCTTCGTCACCACCAAGGTCTATCAGGACAAGCTGGCGCCGGCCGATTTCGAGAAGTCGTTCGAGGAGAGCCTGCAGAAGCTCAAATTGGCATCGGTCGACCTGTTGCTGATCCACTGGCCCAATCCGAAGGTGCCGCTCGCCGACACCATGCGGGTGCTGTGCAGCACCAAGGCGGACGGCCGCGCGCGTCATATCGGCATCGCGAATTTCACCGTGCCGCTGATCGAGGAAGCGGTGAAGCTCGCGACCGAGCCGCTGGTCACCAACCAGATCGAGGTCCATCCCTTTCTGGACCAGAGCAAGGTGATCGCCGCCTGCCGCCGGCACGGGCTGTCGGTCACCGCCTATTGCCCGCTGGCGCGCGGCAAGGTCCCGGGCGATCCGGTGCTCACCCGCATCGGCCAGGCGCACCACAAGAGCGCCTCGCAGGCGGCGCTGCGCTACCTGATCCAGCTCGGCGTCATCGTGATCCCGCGCAGCTCCAACCCCGAGCGGCTTGCCCAGAACCTGGCGATCTTCGATTTCAAGCTCAGCGATGCCGAGATGGCGGAAATCGCCAAGCTCAAGCGGCCGGACGGCCGTGTGGTCAACCCGCCGCACGCGCCGAAATGGGATGATTGATGCGGGCAGACCATCCGAATTGTCATGGCCGGGCTTGTCCCGGCCATCCACGTCTTTAATGTGACGAGCGATTTAAGGCGTGGATGCCCGGCACAAGGCCGGGCATGACGAGTCACCACAGGAAACCGCCATGATCTTCGTCGAGGCCAAGGGCGCCAAGATACCGGCGGTCGGGCTCGGGACCTGGGAGATGCGCGGGCGCGCCTGCGCGCGTGTGGTCGAGCAGGCGCTGCGGCTCGGCTATCGCCACATCGACACCGCTGAGATGTATGACAACGAGCGCGAGATCGGCGAGGGCCTGCATGCGTCGGGCGTCAAGCGCAACCAAGTGTGGGTCACCACCAAGGTGTGGCAGACCCACCTGGCGCCGCACGACCTCGAGCGCGCCACCAAGGAGAGCCTGGCGCGCATGCGGCTCACCGAGGTCGATCTCCTGCTGATCCACTGGCCGAACCCGCATATTCCGCTCGCCGAGACGATCGGGGCGCTGTGCAAGATGAAAAGCGTCGGCTATGCGCGCCATATCGGGGTGTCCAACTTCACCGTCCCGCTGCTGAAGGAGGCGGTCGCTGTCGCGACTGAGCCGCTGGTCACCAACCAGATCGAATGGCATCCCTATCTCGACCAGAGCGCCGTGGTGGCGCAGACGCGGGCGCTCGGCATGGCGGTCACCGCCTACAGCCCGATCGCGCGTGGCCGCGCCGCCGGCGACGCGACCCTCAAGGCGATCGGCGCGGCGCATAAGAAGACCGCCGGGCAGGTGTGCCTGCGCTTCCTCATCCAGGAAGGGGCGGCCGTGATCCCGCGCACCTCCAAGGTGGAGCGGCTGACCGAGAATCTGTCGATCTTCGATTTCGAGCTCAGCGCCGCCGAGATGGACCGGATCCGCAAGCTGGCGCAGCCGAGCGGCCGGATCGTCGACTGGGGCGGCGCGCCCAAATGGGATTGATGGTGAACCCTCGTCGTCATGCCCGGGCTTGTCCCGGGCATCCACGTCTTATGGCATAAGCGGCAAGGAAAGACGTGGATGGCCGGGACAAGCCCGGCCATGACGAAAGGCTGTTATGGCTTCACCCCTCATTCCCGACACCGCGCTGGTGCTGTTCTCCGGCGGCCAGGATTCCACCGTCTGTCTCGCCTGGGCGCTGGAACGCTTTGCGCGGGTGGAGACGGTGGGATTTTCCTACGGGCAGCGCCACGCCGTCGAGCTCGCGGCGCGGCCGCGCCTGCGCGACGGGATGGCGGCGCTCGATCGCGGCTGGGCGGCGCGCCTCGGCGAGGATCACGTCGTCGCGGTCGATGCGCTCGCGGCGATCTCCGACACGGCGCTGACGCGCACGACCGCGATCGCGATCGGGGCGAGCGGGCTGCCGACCACCTTCGTGCCCGGCCGCAATCTTGTGTTCTTCTGCCTCGCGGGAGCGCTCGCGTATCGGCGCGACGCGAGGCATCTCGTCGCCGGCATGTGCGAGACCGATTATTCCGGCTATCCCGATTGCCGCGACGACACCATCAAGGCGATGCAGGTGGCGCTCGGGCTCGGCATGGACCGGCGCTTCGTCATCCATACGCCGCTGATGTGGATCGACAAGGCGGCGACCTTCGGGCTCGCCCAGGATCTGGGCGGCGATGCCTTCGTCGACCTGCTGGTCGAGGAGACCCACACCTGCTATCTCGGCGACCGCTCGCGCCGCCATGCCTGGGGCTATGGCTGTGGCGAGTGCCCGGCCTGCGTGTTGCGGGCGCAGGGCTTTGCCAAATGGCAGGCATCGACGAGGCGTTGAGGATCCGATGAGCACCGCTTACGACAAGCTGCGTCACGTCACCACCGCGACCATCACCACGATGCTGCTCAAGAAGGGCATCCGGCGCTGCTGGATGGACGGGCCGATGCCGCTCAATTCGGGCGGCCAGCGGCTGATCGGGCCGGCCTTCACGCTGCGCTTCGTGCCGGTGCGCGAGGATCTGGCGACGCCCGAAAGCTGGGGCAAGCCGATCTCGACCCGCGCCGCGATCGAGGCCATGCCCGAAGGCTGCGTGGCGGTCGCCGACGCCATGGGGGTCACCACGGCGGGCATCTTCGGCGACATCCTCACCATGCGGATGGCGCGGCGCGGCGTCACCGCGCTGATCACCGACGGCGTGATCCGCGACAAGACGGGCGTGCTCGCCACCAAGCTGCCGGTCTGGTGCGCCGGGACCGCGGCGCCCGCCTCGGTGAACGGGCTCACCTTCGTGGGCTGGAACGAGCCGATCGCCTGCGGCGGCTGCGCGATCTTCCCGGGCGACCTCATCGTGGCGGACGACGACGGCGCCGTGGTGGTGCCGCAGAACCTGATCGATTTCGTGGTGGCGGAAGGCGAGGAGCACGAGCGCTACGAGAGCTGGGTGGTGAGCGAGGTCGAGAAGGGCGTCAAGCTGCCCGGCCTCTACCCGCCCGACGAGGACGCCAAGAAGCGCTACGAGGCGTGGAAGAAGGCGCGGTGAGGATTTCGCAGTCATTGCGAGCGAAGCGAAGCAATCCCCGATGCACGAGATTGCTTCGGTGCACGCCTCGCGATGACGGTTGAGATCATCGATGTTCTTCCTCCTCTCCAAAATTCTCGGCTTCTTCGCGCTGCCGTCGAATCTTGCGGCGACGATCGTCGCCGTTGGGGTCGCGCTGCTGTTCACGCGCTTTTGGCGCGCCGGGCGATGGCTCGCCGCCTTCGGCATCGTGCTGCTGCTGCTCGCGGGACTGTCGCCGCTCGGCAACGCTCTGATCTACCCGCTGGAGGAGCGTTTTCCGCCCTGGGATTCCTCGCGCGGCGCGCCCGACGGCATCGTGGTGCTCGGCGGCGCCATCGGCCCGGACATTTCGGCGGCGCGCCACACGGCCGACCTCAATGAATCGGCCGAGCGGCTGACCGCGGTCGCCGATCTGGCGCGACGATACCCGTCGGCGCACATCCTCTACAGCGGCGGCGATGCGCGGCTTGTGTTCCATGGCGGCATCGAGGCCGACGTCGCGGTCGAACTGTTCGAGACCTTCGGCATTCCACGCGCGCGCGTCATCGTCGAACGCAAGGCGCGCAACACCATCGAGAACGCGGTCTTCAGCAAGGAGCTGGTGGATCCGAAACCCGGCGAGCGCTGGCTGCTGGTCACCTCCGGCTATCACATGCCGCGCGCGATCGGCGTCTTTCGTCACGCCGGATTCGCGGTCGAGGCTTTCCCGGTCGACTGGCGCACGCGCGGGGCGATCGACCTCGCGCTGCCGTTCGAGTCGGTCGCCGCCGGGCTCCGTCGCACCGACACGGCGACGCGCGAATGGGTCGGGCTGCTGATGTATCGGCTCGCGGGCCAAAGCTCGGAGCTCTTCCCGGGGCCGCAAGGCGCGGCGTGCGACCGCACTGTGGAGGCCTGCCGGCGCTGAGCGGCGTTGCTTTTTCGCCGCATCGTCCGGGCTTTACCCCCGGGGCCGGTGCGATAGAATATCGACGACCTTTCCACCACACGAGGACCCCGATGCCGGCCCATGCGATGAACCATTTCACCATTCTGACCAAGGACGTCGCCGCGACCCAGGATTTCTACAGCGATATCCTCGGCCTGAAGGTCGGCTATCGTCCCCCCATCACCCGTCCCGGCGCCTGGATGTATGCGGGCGAGCAGGCGGTGCTGCATGTGATCGATCCGATCGAGATGCCGCAGAACCCGAACGGCGTGCTCGACCACATGGCCTTCACCGCGACCGGCCTGGGCGACGTCGCCGCCAAGCTCGAGAAGCGGGGCGTGCGCTACGAGCTCAGCCAGCAGGGCGAGACCGGGACCTGGCAGATGTTCTTCCTCGACGTCAACGGCGCCAAGGTCGAGCTCAATTTCGAGAAGGACGAGCCGTCCGCGCAGGCGCTGAAGACGGAGACCGCGCGCATGGCGCGCGGCGAATGGCGGCCGGGCGACGCCAATAAGAAGTAGCGAGCAACGAGTGGCGAACAGTCGTCGGTCTATTCGCCTCTTTCGATCACGACGGAGACCCGCATGAATATCCACGCGCCCGCTCCCACCAAGGCACCCACGGGCATGTCGGCCGACGAATGGCAGGCGCGGGTCGACCTCGCGGCGGTCTATCGCCTGGTGGCGGATCACGGCTGGGACGACGTGATCTACAACCATTGCTCCATGCGGGTGCCGGGCGAGGATCGCAAATTCCTCATGAAGCGGCACGAGCTGCTGTGGACCGAGGTCACGGCGTCGAATCTCGTGAAGGTCGACATGGACGACGACCTCGACGAGAAGGCCAGCGTCAACCGGCCCGGCTTCACGCTGCATGGCGGCGTGCTGCGTGGACGGCCGGACGTCAATTGCGCGGTGCATGTCCATACCGAGATCGGCATGGCGTTCGCGGGGCTCAAGAGCGGGCTGCGCATGATCTCGCAGGAGGCCACGCGCTTCTACGGCTGCGTCGGCTATCATCCTTACGAGGGCATCACCGAGGATTTCGGCGAACGCGAGCGGCTGATCGCGCATCTCGGCGCCAACCGCGCCATGGTCCTGCGTAATCACGGCATGCTGACGGTCGGCAAGACGGCGCGCGAAGCCTTCGTGCTGATGAAGCATCTGCTGGAGGCCGCAAAGATCCAGCTGATGATGGAAGCGACCGGCGCCGAGCTGATCGAGATCCCGCCGGACGTCTGCGCCAAGACGGTCGTGCAATACGACAAGCACGACAGCGGCCGCGGCGCCGCCGACTGGCCGGCTTATCTACGCAAGCTCGACCGCATCGATCCGAGCTATCGGACGTAAACAGCGCCACTCCGCCTCATCCTGAGGAGCCGCGCGAAGCGCGGCGTCTCGAAGGATGGGCAGCCATGGCGGCGGCCATCCGATCTCGGGTTTACCCGAGATCGGCATTATTTAATGCGCAAGTCGGCTAGAGCCGACTTGCGTGTTCGAGACGCGTCGCTGCGCGACGCTCCTCACCATGAGGCCGTGAGAGACCCGTCGTTGGATCCTCACTTCGGCGCGGCGCCCGTGCTTTCGCTTGCTGGCGCGTTCTGCGCCTTCGTTCCGGTGTAGGAAATCCGCCAGATCGTGCCGCCGGTGTCGTCGCCGACGAGCAGCGAGCCGTCCTTGGCGACGGCGAGCGCGGCGGGGCGGCCCCACACCTCGGCGCGTTCGCTGCCGGAGACCCAGAAGCCGGCGGCGAAATTCTCGTAAAAACCCTGCGGGCGGCCGTCCTTGAACGGAACGCGCACGATCTTGTAGCCGATGGGGTTCGAGCGGTTCCACGACCCTTTGAGCGCCACGAAGGCGTCGCCGCGATACTCCGCCGGGAACTGGCTGCCGGTATAGAACACGATGTCGAGCAGCGACGAATGCGCCTCGAACAACAGGTCGGGCTTCACCGCGGCCTGCACCTTGTCGGGCCGCATCGTGGCGAATCCGGGCATCGGATTCTGCCCGATATAGGAATAGGGCCAGCCGTAGAAGGCGCCCTTCTCGACATGGGTGAGGAAATCGGGGACCAGCCCGTCGCCGAGCCCGTCGCGCTCCTGCACGACGGCGAAGAGCTCGCCGGTGTCGGGATGGAACGCCAGGGCCGTGGCGTTGCGCATGCCGGTCGCATAGGTGGTCTGGCCCGAGCCGTTGGGCTCGAAGCGCTGGATGCTGGCTTTCACCTCCGGCTCGACCCCGATATTGCCGGACGAGCCGACGCCGACGAACAGCGCGCCGGTCTTCGGCTCGATCGCGATATGCCGGTTGGCGTGGCCTTTGACGATGCCGAACACCCCCTTCTGGGTGATCATTTCCTCGCCGACGATATGCGGCGAGCCCTTGCGCCGGTCGGCAGGCACGTCGGCGACGCGCTGCTCGACGTTGCGGCCGGGCCGCAAGTTGTCGAGCTGGTGCGGCACGCGCCAGATGCCGTCCTGATCCGCCACCAGAACCTCGCCGTCGCGCCAGGCGAGCCCGTAAGGCGCGTTGAAACCTTCGGCGTGGCGTTCGATCCAGTCGGCCTTGCCGTCGCCGTCCTGGTCGCGCAGCAGCGTGATGTAGCCGACCTTCTGCTCGGCCACGAGAACGTCGCCGTTCGGCAGCACCAGCAGGCGGCGGGGATGCGCAAGGCCGGTCGCAAAGGGCGTCGCGGTGAAACCTTCCGGCACGCGCGGGACCTGGCCCTCATAGGGCAGCACCAGCGAGCGGGCCGTCACGATCGGGCCGCTGCGCGGCGGCGGCAGATCCTCCGCCTTCACGCTGGTCCGGTGACCGAGCTGCTGTTCGGGGAGCGACGCCGGGTCGGCGGTTGGCGCCGGTGGCTGCGTCTGCGGCGCGGCGGGCTGCTGAGCCTGCGACCGATCGAGCAGCGCGGGCGCGAGCAGGAGCGACAGCGCGAGCGCGCTCGTTGCTCCCAGGCGGCGGGACGAGGCGGGGCGGGGCGATCCGTACGGCATGGGGCCTCCCTTTGCGGTGACTGTTTGCGGTTCAAGCGGATCGAAAGAGCCGCCCGCCGGCGGCGCAACCGCGCGCGCTCGCGGCGCGCGCTGGATCGATCCGGGCGCCGTCGGCGGCGCCCGGGTGCCTTGACTTGAGGCCGTCCCGGGAGTGCCATCGTGGTCGCCCTAACAGGAAGCCTATCATGCTCACCGTCCCCAAGCCATCGCGCAACGCCGTTCCGTTCGACACCAGCCGGCTCGATCTCCTGATGGAGGAAGCCGGCATCGACGTGCTGCTCGCGAGTTCCAAGCACAATGTGCAATATCTGCTCGGCGGCCACCGCGCGTTTTTCTTCGACTACATGGACGCGATGGGGCTCAGCCGCTATCTGCCGGTCTTCGTCTATCCCAAGGGCGCGCCCGAGAAGGCCGCCTATTTCGGCCACCGGCTGGAAGGATTTCAAAAAGAGAACGATCCCTTCTGGGTCGGCGAGGCGCAGACCAACTCGTCCGGCTCGGTCGATGCGATGCAGAAGGCGATCGACCACATCCGCAAGTCGGGCGCGAAGACGCGGCGGATCGGGGCCGAGCTCGCCTTCCTGCCGGTGGATGCGGGCACCGCGCTGCGCAACGCATTTCCCGACAGCGAGATCACGGACGCGCTGTTCGTGCTCGAGCGCATGCGCGCGCGCAAGAGTCCCGACGAGCTCGAGAAGCTGCGGGTCGCCTCGGAGGCCGTGATCGACTCCATGCTGGCGGTGATCGCGAGCCACGGCCCGGGCGCGACCAAGCGCGAGCTCACCGAAGCGCTGCGGCGCGAGGAGACCAACCGCGGCCTCATTTTCGAATATTGCCTGATCACGGCGGGCACCAGCCTCAACCGCGCGCCCTCCGAGCAGCGCTGGGAGGCGGGCGATATCCTGTCGCTCGACTCCGGCGGCAACTACCACGGCTATATCGGCGATCTCTGCCGCATGGCGATCCAGGGCGAGCCCGACGCCGAGCTCACCGACCTCCTGGGCGAGATCGAGACGATCCAGCGCGCCGCCATGAAGCCGATCAAGGCCGGCCGCATGGGCGGCGACATCTATGCGGCGGCCGACCCGCTGGTGCGCCAGTCGAAGCAGCACAACCACATGCATTTCCTGGCGCACGGCATGGGGCTGGTGAGCCACGAGGCGCCGCGGCTCACCGCTTCCGGGCCGGTGCCCTATGACGCCTATGACGCCAGCCGCCCGCTCGAGACCGGCATGGTGGTGTCGGTCGAGACCACCCTGGCGCATCCGCGCCGCGGCTTCATCAAGCTCGAGGACACGGTGGTGGTGACCGACAGCGGCTTCGAGATTTTCGGCGAAGGCGGGCGCGGCTGGAACAGGGGCGGCACGGCGGCGGCCGGGTGAGCACCACGCTGTTCGACTAGTCTTCCAAGACAGCCAGCCGCGACTCGGAGGCGAACTGCCGCCGCCACATCACCGCGATGACGGCGGCGGTCGACACCATCAGGACGTAAGGGCCGGCGAACCAGCCGAGGTAGCCGATCGCCAGGAAGAAGGCGCGCTGGCCGCGGTTGAAGTGCCGGCCGGCCGACTGGAAGAGCCGCGCGGTGCGGCGGATATGGGCGTCGGCCTCGGGCGTCTCCTTGTCGGCCGAGAAGGGCATCGCGCCGAGCAGGATCGCGACGTAATTGTAGAGCCGGTAGGACCAGGCGAATTTGAAGAACGCATAGGCGAACATGATGACGAGCCCGATCGTCTTCGCCTCCCATTGCTCGCGGCTGGTCGCGATGGTGAGCGGCAGCGCGCCCATGACCGACAGGATCTCCTCGGTCGAATGCAGGAGGCTGAGCGTGCCGCCGATCGCGATCAGCGAGGTGGAGGCGAAAAAGGCGGTGCCGTTCTGCAGCGCCGCCATGATCTGCATGTCGACCATGCGGGCCTCGCGGTGCAGCATCCGCCGCATCCAGATCTCGCGGTAGCGGTCCATATGGGCGTTGAGGCTGTCGCGGCCGAGCGGCGTCCATTCGACCGTAACCGCATAGGCGATCCAGGCGCCGACGAAGCAGCCGAGCGCGATCAGATCGACGGTCGCGAACAAATGCATCGGCGTACCGCCCCCCGGCTCCTGCCCGTGCCGGTGCGGCACGGGCCGCGATGGAACCTTGCCCCGGACTCCCGCGTTCCTGTGGTACGCGCGTTTTCCCGGATTCTCAACGCCGGGGGCATGTTGTGTCGCGTGGGAGTGGGCGATGGCGATACGCCACGATCAGCGTACGGAAGGTGCCGACACCGAAGCGCTGCTGCCGATGCTGTGGCTGGCAGCGGGACTGGTGGCGATCGTGGCCTTCTCGTATTGGCTGAACGCCATCTAGGCTATTTACGCCAAAGGGTTGCGGCCGGTGCTTAACGGGCGGCGCGATCATCGATCGCGCCGTCTTGGCATGTTTTTTCGGCCGGCGGGCGCTTGACCGCGGTGCGGCGGTACAGCAAATGACCCCATCGGATCCCGGCCCACCAGACCCATGAGCTACGCCGTCAAGGAAATCTTTCTGACCCTGCAGGGCGAAGGCGCCCATGCGGGCCGCGCGGCCGTGTTCTGCCGCTTCGCCGGCTGCAACCTGTGGACGGGGCGCGAGCAGGACCGCGCCGAGGCTCAATGCAAGTTCTGCGATACCGATTTCGTCGGCACCGACGGGACGGACGGCGGCCGCTACGACGCGCCGGCGCTGGCCGACGCCATCGCGCGCGTCTGGGGCGACGGCCGGGCCGGGCGCTATGTGGTGCTCACGGGCGGCGAGCCGCTGCTCCAGGTCGACGCGGCGCTGATCGCGGCGCTGCACGCCCGCGGCTTCGAGATCGGGCTCGAGACCAACGGAACGCTGGTGCCGCCCGACGGGATCGATTGGGTTTGTGTCAGCCCGAAAGGCGGCACGCCGCTCGCGGCGCGCGCCGGCCACGAGCTGAAGCTGGTTTTTCCGCAGCCCGACGCGCCGCCCGACGCTTTCGCGGCGCTTGCGTTCGAGCGCTTTTCGCTGCAACCCATGGACGGACCTGAGCTTGCCGAGAACACCGCCAAGGCGGTCGCCTATTGCGTGGCGCATCCCCAGTGGCGCCTGAGCCTGCAGACCCACAAGGTGCTGGGAATCCGCTGATGTGGGAAATCGTCAAGTCGTTCCGCTTCGAGGCGGCCCACACCTTGTCCGGCACCACGCTCGGGTCCGACGCCGAGCATGTGCACGGCCATTCGTTTCGCGCCGAGGTCGCGGTGCGCGGCAGGCCCGATCCCACGACCGGCATGGTGAAGGATTTCGGCGCGCTCGACGCCGAGCTCGCCGAGATCCGGCGCACCCTCGACCATCGTCTGCTCAACCGGATCGACGGGCTGGCGACGCCGACCCTCGAGGTGCTGGCCCGTTACATCTACGATCGCATCCGGCCGACACAGAACCTCGCGCGCGTCACGGTCTATCGCGACAGCTGCGGCGAGTCCTGCAGCTACTTCGGCGAGGACGGGCGCTAGAGCATGATCCCGAAAAGTGGGCACCGGTTTTCGGAAAAGATCATGCTCCAATAATGTTGTCGGTCCTTGCGGGGGAGACGAGATGGCGCAGAACATCACGGTCCACGTCGATGAACTGGTGGCGGCCGCCGAAAGGGAAATCGAGACCTTGAGCGCGGCCGACGCCGTCAGGCTGCACGGCCGGCCAGACGTGGTCCTGGTCGACATCCGCGATATCCGCGAGCTCGCCCGCGAGGGCCGCGTGCCGGGCGCCTTCCATTGCCCGCGCGGGCTCCTGGAATTCTGGGTCGATCCGCAAAGCCATTATCACAAACCGGTCTTCGCGCAGGACAAGCGCTTCGTCTTCTTCTGCGCGGGCGGCCTGCGCTCCGCGCTTGCCGCCCAGACGGTGCAGCGCATGGGTCTGCGCCCGGTCGCGCATGTGGCGGGCGGCTTCGCGGCCTGGAAGCAAGCGGGCGGGCCGGTCGAGGCGCCGGAGCCACGGAGCCCATAGCCGGGGGGAGCATGGCGGACGAGCGGCCGATCCTGATCGCCGGCGGCGGCCTCGGCGGGCTCTCGGCCGCGCTCGCGCTCGGCCGCCACGGGCGCCGCGTACGGGTGCTGGAGCAGGCGGCCAAATTCGCCCCGATCGGCTACGGCATCCAGCTCGGGCCGAATGTGTTTCCGATGTTCGAGCGGCTCGGCATCACCGACGCGGTGATGGCGGCGGCGACCATCCCCAAGAACATCCTGATGCTCGACGCGCTCAGCGGCAAGGAGGTCACGCATATCCCCACGGGGCCGAAATTCCGCGCCCGCTTCACCCACCCCTACATCATCATCCATCGCGAGGACATTCATCGCGTGCTGATCGACGCCTGCGCGGCGGAGCCGCATATCGCGATGGAAGGTGGCGCGGAGGTGGTCGGTTTCGACGAGACCGGCGATGGCGTGCGGGTCGCGCTGGCGGACGGGCGCGAGCTCGAAGGCGCGGCGCTCATCGGCGCCGACGGATTGCGCAGCGCGGTGCGCGCCAGGCTGGTGGTCGAAGGCGAGCCGCGGCCGATCGGCTATGTGGCGCATCGCACCATCAGGCCGATGAGCGATCTGCCGCCGGACATCCCGTATCGCCACGAGGTGGTGCTGTGGGGCGGGCCGGGCTTCCACATCGTGCACTACCCGCTGCGCCACGGCACGCTGTTCAACATCGTGGCGGTGTTTCGCACCGCCACCTTCGCGGAGCGGCTCGATCCCG
>DATBBS010000696.1:0-9062 GCA_036270895.1 Xanthobacteraceae bacterium | reverse complement strand
CTGATGTCGCCGGCCTATTGGGTCTACCTGGTGATGGCCGTGACGGTGCTTTTCAACGCGATGAACGGCTACAGCCGGTTTCGCCTGTGGCGGCTCGACGCGGCGCGCGAGAAGCTCGAGGCGGAGCTCAAGGCGCTCGTCCCACCCGGTCTCACCCATGCGCAGATGCTGGAGGCCCCGGCCGAGAAACTGATCGTGACGGCGGAGCGCCGCGCCGCCGCCAGGACCATCATCGACCGTCTGGTGGCGTTGCGCGCCCGCTGCCAGCGCGACGCCGCGTCGTTCGTCACCCCGATGGGAAACGAGATGTTCTATCGCTACCAGGAATCCCTGATCGACCAGGCGACGACCACGCTGACCGCGTTGCTGCAGCGCTCGTCCGGCGCGCCGGAGCCGCAGGCCGATTCCGCTCGGCGGCAGGCCAAGCGATAGCCGCTTGTCATTGGCCGTTTCACTCGCCGCCTTCGGTGTCGATCTGGGCGGCGTGCCGGCCGCCGCTTCCTATCTGGGCCAGCCTTGTTAGCTCGGTCGGGTGACCGGCGATTTATGGCGTCGAAATGAGACCGCTGCTCGTCGCGACGAGCCAACGGTTGCCCCAGCGAACAATGGATTCGATTCTCCCCACGCCCGGTACCGTGTCTCCCTGCGCGGCTCTGCGGACTCCACCCGGCCCTTCCAACACCGCCGTGCCATTGTTGACGTCACGAACCATCCAGCCCGCAATGGTTGTCGGTCGCGTTTCCGGCGACGGCGTGAGTTTTGCCCGCGGCTGCCGCGGGACCGATGATGTCTTCGGCGTGACGTCCGGCGCGACCGCCTGCGGTGTCGCCACATGGCGGGCGACGTGGTCTTGCTTCGCGGCGCGCGGCTCTTGGGTGACGGCGGCCTGCTGTTGCGCGGCGGGCGGCTGTGCTTGCGTGGTCGCGGGCTGATCGACGCCGGGCCGTATGCCGGCGAGATCCTGCGCGACGGCCGGCTGCTGCACCAGCTCAGGAGACGTTGCGGCCCCGACCGACGCTGGTGCCGGGGGCGACGTCGTCGGGACGGATGAGACGGATGATAAGCCGCCCGGCCACAGGGCCCAGCTTCTGGCCATCTTCTTCAGGTCGTCACCGTGGTACTGCCACGCAAACGTGACGCCGCCGCCGATCAGAACCACGACGCAGCGCCGAACAAAAGTGCGCAATACACGTCCGCCAATCGACGGCCCCTCGCTTGCGGACTCATCGTTCTCAACCCCGCAGGGGCGTGGCAATACATTGATCCGCGGCTCCCGCGTTCCGGCCGAAAAGTCCCGCGCCGACCCGATGCCGTGACCGGATGAACTGCGTCCCGCGTGCGGATCGCGCACCGGTCCATCAGGTCCGGCAGTTTCGACTATCCGCCACTGCTCCGGCACAAGGGAGACGACATCGCCTTCATGACGCTGGTCGATGAGTGGCGGACTTCGCGAGGTTTCCACCGGCACCTTGACCAGGGCTGTCGGCCATTGTGCCGGTGCTGGCGGGATGACACCCCGTTCGGCATTGCCCCCCTTGCCGGCGGCCGTGAGCCGCGCCCTGAGCACCTCGACGGCGATCTCGAGCGGGGTGATCTCCGCCCGCGGCGCGTTGAGCTCGAGCGCGAGCGGGCCGCGGGCGTCGCCGTTTCGGCGGAGCTCGGCCAATTGGCTGGCATCCCTGTTCTCGCGTTGCTCGACGGTCGTCTCGGGTCGCCGCGTTGGCATCGCGAATTCGGCGCGCGGGGGATCCTTGTCGATGCGGACTTCCGCGAAAGAGGGCGGCGTGGCGGCCTCCGGCCGCCGCGTGGCCAGCCGGAGCGCGCGGCCGCGAACGCGGAGGAATATGGCCAGCCCCATGAGGGCGGCCAACAGAAAGCCAGTTCCGAAATACATGACGGATGCGAGCATTGAACGCCAGAATCGAACCTATGGGCACCTGAGTCGATGGATGCTGCCGCGCGCTGTGGACGGTGGCCGGCATCACGCGTCGCGCGGAATGGTATCGAACAATTCCAGGAAGGCTCGAGCGAGGCGACTGTGCGGCGTCCTTGCGATCAAGCTGTGGCGACGCACCCGGAGCCCGTTACCAACATCCGGCCGTCCGCATCCCGCTGCTGGCCGACCGCTGCGTCATGTTCGCGACGGTTGCGGTCGCGGCTATCCCGCGGCCAGCATCGCCACGCCGAACACGATCACCAACATCAAGAGAGATGCCCCCGCGACCGGCCATGCCCGCAACGCCTGGTCAAGATGTTCGAGGGAGCCGCCCAGCCAAAAGGTTCTTTGGCGCACCGGTGCGATGACCGCCTTGACGGACTCATGGGCGGCGGCGCGTTCCGGCCAATCCCTCCAGCGTCCCAGCAGGACCGCCAGTGCGCCGCCGGCGAGCACCGTCCAGAGTGTGCTCGCGAGCGTACCGAAGATGGGCGAACCCGGACGGGGGCCATCCGGAAGCGGGAGCCAAGCCTCCCACGGAACAAGCCCCAGCAGGAGTGAACATAGCGCCAGCGCGAGCGCCGCCGCTTGTTGATACCACGGCACGCGAACACGCAACGTGACTCGTTTGTCTGCCGGCGCCAGCGCGTGGGCAAGCACCAGCACCAGGTAGGCACTCGTCAGGATCCCGCCGGCCTGGATCACAACGCCCCACCACCATTGCGCCGTATCTGTCGCCGCCTGGAGCAAGAGCTCCTTCGCCGAATAGGCGCCGCTCGGCGGCACGCCGATCAGCGCCACCCCGCCGACCGCAAAGGCCAGCACGCCGACAGGCAGCACCCTTGCGATGCCGCATAAGCCGGTGATGCGGTCGTGGCCCAGCGCCGCGTAGATCGATCCGGCCGCCATGAACATGGCAGCCTTCGCGGTGGCGTGTGACATCGCCTGCAGCATGCCGCCCGCCAAGGCGCCGCCACGGCTGAGCTGCGCCGATTGCGGGTCGAAAGCGAGCGGAAACATCAGGAAGAGGTAGCCGATCTGCGCCAGCGTCGAGTAGGCGATCAGGAGCTTCAATCGCTCTTGCCGCAGCGCGACCACGCTGCCGACCACGATCGCGGCCGCGCCGAGCGCGGCCAGCAGCTGGGTGGCCGCGAAGCCGGGCAGCCCGGGCATGACATCGAACCAGAGCCGCATGACGATGAAGAAGGAACCTTTCACCACCAGTCCCGAGAGCACCGCGCTTCCGGCCGCGGGCGCGCCCGCATGCGCGGGCGGCAGCCAGAGGTGCAACGGGAAGAGTGCGGTCTTGGCAAGCAGTCCCACACTCATGAGTGCGGCGGCCATGAGTGTCGCGGGCTCGGCGTGGATCCGGCGGGACAAAAGGACGATGTCGAGCGTGCCGTAGGCGCCGTAGAGGAGTGCGGTGCCCGCCAGGTAGAGCACCGAGCCGAGCAGCGCGAAGAGCAGATAGCGTAGCGCGGCCTGGAGCGTCTCCGCGCGGCCATCCAGGCACACCAGCGGGACGGCAGCGAAGGTCACCAGTTCCAGCGCGACGAACAGCGTGAAGAGATCCCCGCCCAGGAAGACTGCGTTCAGCGCGCCCCAGATCGCCAGCAGCAGGATCCAGAACGCGAAAGGCGCGCGGGCCTCGACCGACCCCGCAGGGGTGCGGAAATCCGCGTGCGCAAACACGCCGACCGCGCAGATCACGACCGCCGTGGTCATCATCATGACCCCCGACAGTCCGTCCGCGCGCAGCGCCACGCCGAGCGGGGGCGCCCACCCACCCAGCAGATAGACGAGCGGCCCGCCCGCCCGCCACAACGCAACGAGGATTGCGACCGTGATGGCGACGCCGAGCGGCATGATCGCCAAAGCGACCCGTTCGACGTGGCGCCCGCCGGCCACGAAGGCCAGCAGCACGCCGGCCACCGGCACGACGAGCGACAGCACCAGCAGGAATCCGCCCGTGGTCGTCACCGCGTCCACGACTGGCGCCGCGTGGGGCATCACCGATGCGTCACATTCGCGCCCGCGCTCGCCGGCGCATCATCACGCAGCGTGGCCGAGCCTGTGGCCTGGAACAGCCGCCACAACAGCG
Source organism: Xanthobacteraceae bacterium (assembly GCA_036270895.1). Taxonomy (GTDB): domain Bacteria; phylum Pseudomonadota; class Alphaproteobacteria; order Rhizobiales; family Xanthobacteraceae; genus JAVDCA01. The sequence continues at coordinate 5,025 of DATBBS010000696.1, read as the reverse complement.
CGATCGCCAGCGCCGTCGCCGAAAAGGCGACGACGATGCCTGTAATGACCAGGGCCTGCGGCACCGGATCGCCGCCAAAACCCACCGCCGCCCCCCTGCGCGCGACGACGCCGAAATACAAGAACACGCCGCTGCCAAGGAGATTGAGGGCGAGAATTTTCCGAAGCGGATGCGGATTTGCGATCACGCCATAAAGTCCGAGACCCACCGCCACGGCAGCGCATAGCCCGAACACGATCGCCTCGCTCATCGCTCGGCGCTCCTTTCGGGCGGGCCGGCCACCAGCAGTGCGAGCGTCACCGCGATCGTCAGCGTCATCGCGAACTCGATGGCCAGGATCAGCGGCTTGGCGTAGGCCACGGGATAGGCCAGGAACCCATCGCCCAGCGCGAGGCCGCCGATGCCGACGATCAGGAAGACCGCCGGGCCGGCGATCAGCACCACCCGCAGCCATCGCCGGCTCACCGGCGGCGTATCGGTGAGCCCCGCCATCATGACCAACAGCCACATGGCGGCGAGGATCGTGCCGCCCTGGAATGCACCGCCGGGATGATCCGCCCCGGCCCAGAGCATGTAGATGCCGACGACGATGCCGAGCGGCGGAAGCAGCCGCGCGAGGAACGCGAGCACGCCGAGCGGATCGGCATGGTGTCGCGGGCCCGGCCGCCCGCCCCAGAAGCGATCCGGCGCCAGCGACCAGACGCCGACCAGGGCAAGCAGCAGCACGACCTTCTCGAGCATGGTGTCCATCGCGCGAAACGCCATCAACACGTTCGTGACCGGATTCCCGAGGCCGGTAGCCGAGGCGTTCTCGGCGGCTGCCGGCGCGAGCGTGGGCGCGGGATCGGGCAGGAACAGGACGCTGGCCGCCAGCGCCACTGCGACCGTCGCCGAGAGGGCCGCGGCCAGCCAGCGCAGGACTCGGCCGGGACCTTCCACCGCCACCGGCCGCTCGCTGGCGCGCAGGGGGGCCGCCGCGCCGAGCAGCAGCGCGCCGGTCAAGCCGCCGCCGATGGCAGCCTCCGTCAGTGCGACGTCCGGGGCGCCGAGACGCATCCACACGAGCGCGAGCAACAGGCCGTAGCCGACGAAGCCCGCGACCGCGGGGAAGATCTCGCGCGCCGCGATCGTCCAGACGGCGGCGCTCAACACAACGACCGCAAACACGATCTCGAGCGCCAACGCGAGACTCATGGGGGCTGTCCGTCACGGCGCGCCGTGTAGGCAATCAGCTGAGAGACCGTCGCGCTGGCCAGGAGGACAAGAATCCAGACACAGACGAGCTTCAAGCCTTCGCGCATGCTTCCTGCCAGCGGCAACAGCCCGAGCACCACGAGACCCAGGCCGAGGTTGTCGGCCTTGGTCAGCGCGTGCAGTCGCGTCAGCACGTCGGGAAAGCGAAGCAGGCCGATCGTGCCTGCGAGAAAGAAGAAAGCGCCGGCCGAGATGGCGGCAATCGTCACGATGTGGAGCGCGAAACTCATGCGCGCTCCTGCGAACCGGAACCATCCGTGTCCAGGCGGGACATCGCCTTCTTGACGAACGCAATGGAGGCAAACGTGGCGAGGAGCGCCAGGGTCAATGCGACGTCGATCGCCGCGGGCACGCCGCTCAACGCGCCGAGCAGCAGCAATGCCGCAATGCCGCCGGTTCCGATCAACTGCGCCGCCATGATCCGGTCGGCGTCCCCCGGACCGCGCAGGATGCGGACCAGCCCGACTGCCAGGACCGCCAGGATGAAGCCAAGGGCAGCTGTCAGGAACTCAGTCATCACCGACGGCCCGCAACAACGCGGTCTCCTCCGCGGTCAATTGCGCGACGACCGGCTGACCGACATCGATGCAGTGATAGACAAGATTTCCATCGTCATCTCCGGCCGGGACCGAGCCCGGCATCAGGCTCGTGATCATGGCGAATACATTGCGGGCCGTGCCGGGCGGAAAGCGGACCGGGTAGCTCACGAAGCCTGGCCGCAACCGTAGTCGCGGATCGAACGCACGCCACGCGACGTCGACGCCCGCCGCGATCGACTGATAGAAGAATCGGACTCCGAGCCGCATCAGCGCGAGGAGGCGAAATCTCCATGGCGCCGGGGGCAGGAGACGCAGGCTTGCCCATGTTGCGAGCACCGACGCAAATGCGCCTACGAGAACATCGGCCGGACCGAAGCCGGCGAGGATGAGCCAAAATGCAAAAAGAACCGCAGCCCGGGGAAACGCGCCGCGCAGGCGATCGCGCGGAGCAGGCGCATGGCTATTCATGGCGCGCGCCAGTCAATTTACCGCCCGCGGCGCGCGACCCATCGATGCTCCGATTGACCGACGCAGCAAAGTCAAAAGGCTGGAGCCGGTCGCCATGCCGAGCAGATAGATGAGGACAATAACGAGGGCGAGCGGAAGGCGAGCGTTGAAGCCAAGAAACGACACGGTCACGATTTCGAAGTTTTGCGCCGCAAATACGATCGTGGCGATTGCGAACAAAGCAACCACGGTCAAGTGGACCCATCGCATGATGGTCTCTCCCGACTGGCCGGCATCGCCAAGTGGCTGTTAACGCCGGATAGTCATCATCGCACCCGTGGTGGTGCGGGCAAAGTTGGACCTGGGTCCAATATTCGTTGGGCCGGGCAGGGTCCTTGCGGCCTGCGGCGTGGCGACCCACCCCGGCCCCCGTTACCAATATCGGGCGTCCGCATCTCGCGTTTGGCTTCCAGCCAAATGGGAAAATCATTACTGTTCACGCCGGAGGGGGAGTGATCTGAGGAGACTCGGATGAAACCACTCACGCTGTCAGCCGCGGTCATCGCGCTGCTCATCTTGTCCGCATCATCCGCATTCGCAGCCTCAAACGACCGACCTCGCGTGCGCTCGCACGATGGGGCCTATGCGGGCGCATCCGGCTATGAAGGGGGCGCCGCGCGCCCGTTCTATGCCGGAGGTGCCTGGTCCACCGGGCCGATCTACCGGCATGGCTATTATCTGGGGACCGACCCCGATGCGCGCGTCCGCGCCGAAATCGTGCGCGACAAGTTTTCCGGTCGGTGAGCTGGCGGCGATCCGCTTCGCGCATGATCAGGACGTGGACTCATCAACGCGCAGCCATAGGCGTGTGGACGCAAGCTGGACGAATGCGAGGTCGTTGGCCGCGAGCTTGGCGTAGCGCGTTGCCGCACGCCGGCGGTGCCTGATCTTGTTGAAAAGCCGTTCGGCCAAGTTGCGAGCCCGGTAAAGACACGAACTGAAGCACAGCGTCTCCGTCCGATTTCTTTTTGGTGGGACATTTTCCCGAGGCGGTCAGCAGGAGGCAAACATGAGCTTGGACATCACCTCACACACCGGTCGGCCGGGGCTCGACACCTCACGCCCCGGTAGGCCGGGGCTCGACGAGCTGGTTCCGTCGCGCTACGCGCTGCGGGTCGGCGAGATTGACGTCATGGTGGTCAGCGATGGCGTGCTGTCGCTGCCAGGCGCGATGTTGGGCCACAACGCCGACCCGGCCGTCCGGGCGGCCTGGCTGAAGGACATGTTCCTGCCTCCGGACGTGCTCGAGTGGGCGCTGAACGTGGTCCTGGTGCGCAGCGGCAGCCGGACCATACTCATCGACGCCGGCATGGGGGCGGAGTTCCCGGACTTGCCGCGGTCCGGGCGGTTGGCCCAGCGACTGGAAGCCGCCGGCATCGATCTCGCATCCGTGACCGACGTGGTGTTGACCCACTTGCACATGGACCACGTTGGCGGGCTGCTCGTCGACGGGGTGAGGGAACGGCTGCGCCGGGACCTGCGGGTCCACCTGGCGACCGCCGAGGCCGAGTTCTGGCAGGCGCCCGATTTCTCCCGCGTCTCCATGCCGCCGGGATTCCCGGACGCGCTTCGGCGGACGGCCAAGCGGTTCTTGAACGAGTACCGCAGCCAGTTGCAGACGTTCGAGACCGAGTACGAGGTGGCGCCGGGGGTGGTCGTCCGTCGCACCGGCGGCCACACCCCCGGGCACAGCGTGGTCCGCTTGGCGTCCGGCGGCGACCAGCTGACATTCGCCGGAGACCTCGTGTTCGCGGTCGGGTTCGACCATCCCGACTGGTACAACGGCTTCGAGCACGACCCCGAGGAGGCGGCCCGCGTCCGGGTCGGCCTTTTGCGCGAGCTGGCGGCGACCCGCGGGTCGCTGGTGGCCACTCACCTGTCGTTCCCGTCCGTCTGCCATGTGGCGCTCGCGGGCGATGTCTTTCGTTGGGTGCCGGCCGTCTGGGATTACTGACCGCTTGTTCGGTTAGGCCGAACCGGACGACCGCATGCGTTTGTGTTTCTCGGGTTTGCATGATGCAGGCGCGTCGAGGGGATCTCACCCGCCGTCACGAGCGGGTTCTGGGCAACGAATGAAAGAGGCGACCATGACGATCAAGCTCGTTTCGTTGGTTCTTCTGTGTCTCACGACCGGCACGGCGGCGGCTCAGGAGCCCAAGGTCACGTCACTCATGTCCAAGGACCTTCCGGAGAATCCCGGCAGGGAAGCGCTGATGATCACGGTCGAGCATGCGCCCGGCGGGTCGAGCGCGATCCACCGGCACAACGCACATGCGTTTGTCTACGTGCTGGAGGGCTCCGTCGTGATGCAGCTGAAGGGTGGACAACCGGTGACGCTGACACCGGGACAGAGCTTCTATGAAGGCCCTGACGATGTTCATGTCGTCGACCGGAACGCAAGCGCCACCCAGCCGGCGAAATTCCTGGTGCTCTTGATCAAGGACAAGCGCGCCCCGGCGGTCGTGCCCGCACAGTGACGGTTACGTCACCGCGCGCATGACGTCTTGCGAAATCGGACGAGCCGCGTGACATCCGCCGCAACAAGAATCTTGACACCCGTTTTTTTGACGAACCGACAAAAAAAGTGTAGGAGAAAATCCACAGTTGGAATTGCGCCCGCCGGGAAGCCGCGCGGGCGCTTTGCGTTTCGGCCGTCTTCTTTCGAATGGACAACCCGCGGGCGGTGAAAGCGGCCGGTCGGCGGCCGAGTGCTCAGGGGGGCTTG
>DATBBS010000695.1:0-19185 GCA_036270895.1 Xanthobacteraceae bacterium | reverse complement strand
GTCCATTCGGTGCCGATCACCTCGACCAGCGGGACCAGGAAAGGCGGGTTCCACCAGTGGGTGCCGAGCGCACGATCGCGCTTGCGCAAGCCGCGCATGATGTCGGTGATCGGGATCACCGAGGTGTTGCTGGCCAGGATGGTATCGGGACGCACGTGCGTCTCGATCTCGCCGAACAGTTTCTGCTTGAGCGGCAGGTCTTCCGACACGGCCTCGACCACATAATCGGCGTCGCGCAGGGACTCGGCGAGGTCGCGGGTCGGCCGCACCCGCGCGACGGCGCCCGGGTCGTCGCCGAGGTCGCGCAGATTGGCGGCGATGCGGTCCCTGACGGTGTCGAGGCTCGCCGCAAAGGCGTCGTAGATCGCCACCTCATGGCCGCCGAGCGCAAAGACCTGCGCCAGCCCGTGCCCCATCAGGCCGGCGCCGATGACGGTGATGCGCGCCTTGGCCATGGTCAGCCCGCCGTGTAGCCGCCGTCGGCATAGAGAATGTGACCCGTATAGAAGTCGGAGGCGCGCGAGGCGAGGAACAGGAGCGGCCCCGCGAGATCCGACGGCTCGCCGAGCCGCCCCTTGGGGACGCGTGCCAGAAAGCCCTTGCGGACGTCGCGCGCCCGGTCGGTGTCCTCATACATCCAGGCGGTGAGCGGCGAGCGAAAGACCGTCGGCCCGAGCGCATTCACGGTGATGCCGGTGTCGCCCCACTCGCAACCGAGCGCCTTGGTGATTCCGTCGATGGCGGACTTCGAGGCGCAATAAGCGGTGTAGCCGGCCGGATGCCCGAGCAGGCCGCGCGCCGACGACATCAGGATCACTTTCCCGCCCTGGCCCTGCTTGAGCATCTGCCGGCCGGCGGCGCGCGCCATCAGCCAGGACTGGGTGACGTTGGCGTCCATCACGTCGAGGAAATCGGCCGCCGCCTGATCGACGATCTTGGCTACCTTGTTCTGGCCCGACGCCACCACCAGGATGTCGAGGCGGCCGAAGCGGTCGACCGCCGCCTTGACGATCGCGTCGCAATTGGCTTCCGAGCTCGGCCGCTTGGCGACCACCTCGGCCTTGCCGCCCAGCTTCTCGCATTCGGCCGCGAGCTTCTTCAGTCCTTCCGCATTGTTGGCCGCGATCACGATATTGGCGCCGGCGCCTGCCAGGGTCTTCGACGCGATCGCGCCAAACGCGCCGGTCGCCCCGGTGATGACCGCCGTCTTGCCGCGCACGTCGAACAGCGAGAGCGGGTTTTTCAGGAAATCTTCGGACATGGGGCGCTTCCTCGCATGAGACTCTCCTTCGTCATTGCGAGCGAAGCGAAGCAATCCCATGCAACATCACGAGATTGCTTCGGCGTGCTTCGCACGCCTCGCAATGACCGGCGTCACTTCGGCGGCGTCGACATCGCCACGATGATGGTGCATACGTCGTTGCCGCGGTTGATGATCTCGCGCTCCTCGTTCGGCCCGATGAAGCACGAGTCGCTCGCCTCGAGGACCGTCTCCTTGCCGCCGACGATCACCGTGAGCTCGCCCGACAGCACCACATAGACCTTCTCGGTCGGCGAGGAATCCGGCCCGGCGCCGCCGCCCGGCAGGAAATGCGAGAGGCCGACCAAAAACTGCTTGGGCCCGCCCGCGTCGGCGCCGAACAGTCGCAGCGAGCTGTAGGCGCGGTGATTGGGCGCCTCGTAGGATTTGGCTTCGGAGAAACGTTTGACCAGCATCAGAATTTCCTTCCTCGCTCGATCCGGTAGGACCCCTTGGGATCGACGATCGCGACCAGGCGAATGATGCAGCCGTCGCCGCGATCCCAGTTCCAGGGGAAGAACGCAAAGGTGCAGCGCCGGCCGGTGACCTTGTCGATATCGCCGCCGACATTCTCGATGCCGAGGATGCCGTTCTTGAACAGGATGCGGTGGACCGGCTCCCATTCCGGGAAATCGTCCTTCCAGTCGCGCCCGCCCGACCACTCGCGGTATTCCTCGGCGAGATGGGGATGGAGCGGACCGTTGCGTTGCGGACCGATGGCGGTGGCGAGCGGATGGTCGTTGGCCTGGGTATCGTGGCCGACCACCTTGACCTTCTTCTTGACGAACCATTCGCCGGCCGAGGGTACGAAGCCGGGCGCGCGGCAGAAATAGTCCTCGCTGTCCTCGTAGAATTTATGCCAGCCGGTGTTGACGATGACGACGTCGCGCGGACGTATGATCTTGCCGCAGGCCTTCTCGAGGTCGTCGCCGGTGATGGGCTCCCATTTCTCCTTCGGGATCGACACCACGATGCCGGAGCCGAAGAAATGCGGCAGCGGCACCTCGTCGATGAAGGGCGTGCCCTGGATGACGTGAGCGGGCGCGTCGATATGGGTGGTGTTGTGCATGCTGGTGGTGATGCGCTGCGACAGCACGCCCGACTTCGCCATGTAGTGGATGCGCTCGATCTTGACGTCCTCGAAATAGGGCCAGTTCGGCGACTGGTAGCCGAACCGATGGGACAGGTTGAAGAATTCGAGTCCCATCTCGTTGTTGAGGTTCTCCTCGAATTTCACGCCGCGAATTTTCCTGGCCACGTGCGATTTCCTCCGCGCTTCCCGCCCCAGACGATGCAACGCTTGTAGTGTATCGAACCGCCAGCATACAATACACGAAACGCCAGAAAAACGAGGCCGCCCCGGAGTCCGAATGGTCAAGAAGATTGCGCTCGAAGAGCATTTCCTGTGTCCCGGCTTCGAGGATTACTGGAGGTCCACGGTCGGGAATGTCGATCCGAAAATTCTGAGTCAGGTGGTGGCGCGGCTCTCCGACTTCGGCGAGCTGCGGCTCGCATCGATGGACGGCGCCGGCATCGATCGCTCGGTCCTCGCGCTTGCGGGACCCGGTGTGCAGAACGAGCGCGATACCGGGACCGCACGCCGCAAGGCGCGCGAGGCGAATGATTTTCTGGCGCGCGAAACCCAGAAGCGGCCGGACCGTTACGCCGGTTTCGCGCATCTACCCATGCAGGACCCGGTCGCGGCCGCCGACGAGCTCGAACGCTGCATGCGTGAGCTCAAGTTTTGCGGCGCCATGATCAACGGCCACACCAACGGCCAATATCTCGATCACCCCTCGCTCCACCCCTTCTGGGAACGCGCCGAGGCCCTGGCGGCGCTGATCTATATCCATCCCACCGACCCGATCACGCCCTCCCCGGCGCTCGACGGCCATAACGGGTTGCGGCGCGCTACCTGGGAATGGGGTTTCGAGACCGGCTCGCACGCCTTGCGCCTGGTGTTCTCCGGCCTGTTCGACCGCTTTCCGCGCGCCAAGGTCGCGCTCGGCCATCTCGGCGAGACCCTGCCCTACCTGCTGTGGCGCTTCGACAGCCGCGCCAAGCTCTACGGCGTCAAGCTCGCCAGGCCGCCGTCGGACTACATCAAGCGCAATATCGCGGTGACGACGTCCGGCATGTGCTCGGCCGAGCCGCTGGCCTGCGCGATCAGCGCGCTCGGCGCCGACCGCGTGATGTTCGCCGCCGACTACCCGTTCGAGTCAGCCGAGGAGGCCGGCCACTTCGCCGATACCGTGGCGCTTTCCGACCAGGTGCGGGCGGACATCTGCTTCAACAACGCCACGCGGCTGTTGGGGCTGTCGTGACGACCCACATCCTCATCCTGGAAAAATTCGCCGACACCTATGCGGGCGAGCTGGCGCGGCAATTCTCCGGCATCGACATCCACAAGGCCGCGACCGCCTCCGACATCGCGGTCGATCTCGCGACCATCGACGTGCTGGTCGCGTTCGGCATTGCAATCAATGACGATCTCCTGGCGCGCGCCAAGAAGCTCAAATGGATCGCGTCGCTCGCGACCGGGGTGGATCATTTCCTGCGCTGCCCGTCGCTGCGGCGCGACACCATCCTCACCTCCGGGCGCGGCATCCACGGCCCGGCCATGCGCGAGACCGTCGCATCCTTGATGCTGGCGCTGGCGCGCGACACGCCGCGCCTGGTGCGCAACAAGTCGGATCACCGCTGGGATCGCGGCCCCCGCTGGCCGCTGATCGCCGGCAGGACCGCGGTCGTCGTCGGCATCGGCATCAGCGGGATCGCGATCGGCCAGCTTCTGAAGGCCTTCGGCATGAAGGTCGTCGGCGTGAGCCGCACGCCGCGCCCGATCGAGGGTTTCGACGCGATGATGCCGACCGACCGGTTGGCGCAGGCGGCAGCCGAGGCCGATTACCTCATCAATGTGCTGCCGGCGAGCGACGACAACCGCGAGATCTTCAGCCGTGGGGTGTTCTCGGGCATGAAGCCGACCGCCTTTTTCATCAATGTCGGCCGCGGCGAAACCGTGGACGAGGCGGCGCTGATCGACTGCCTCCGATCCAAGCGCATCGCCGGGGCCGGGCTCGATGTTTTTCAGAATTCCCCGCTCGCTCCCGACAGCCCGTTCTGGGACCTGCCCAACGTCGTGATCTCGCCGCAGATCGGCGGATTTTTCGACGGCTACGAGGCACGCGTCATGCCGCTCTTGGTCGACAACATGCGGCTGTTTCTGGCGGGGCGGTTCGCCGAGATGGCGAACGTCGTGGCGCATTGAGGCTTGCACGGTCTTGGTGCCCATCCCCCGCACTGCGTCTGCGCTCCCTCCCCCCTTGAGGGGGAGGGTGGGGAGGGGGGTGGCCACACACGCATGCGCAAACGGCTACCCCCCTTCCTGTCCCTCCCCCTCAAGGGGAGAGGGAACGATAGAGCCGCAGCGCTCTCGTGAATTTTCCCAGCGGCTAATCCAGCGGCTCGACCTTCACGATCGCGGCGCCGTGGTTGTTGCCGACCCAGAAGCTCACCGGGGTGGTGGTATTGTCGACGAAGACGCGGCGGATATTGGTGCGGCGCGGCAGCAGATATTCGACGAATTCGCCGCTCTTGGGATCGAGCCGCGCGACGCGGTCGCTCAGCATCGAGCCGGTCCAGGCCTCGCCGTTCTTGTCAGTGACCGCGTCATAGGGCTGGCTCCAGGCGGTCGGCAGGGTCCATTCCTGCACCTTGCCGCCCTCCTGGGGATCAAGCACGCCGATGGCGTTGCCGCCGTATTCCGCAAACCATAGGCGGCCCTGCGCGTCGAAGCGGCCGCGGCGCGGGCGCGAGTTCGCGATCGCGCCCTTGAACACCGTGAGCTGGCCGGACTTGGCATCGAGCCGGCCGATGTTGGAGGACGAGAAGTCGAGCAAATAGAGATTGTTCGCGGCGTCGGCCGGGATGCCGTAGGACGTGATGGTCTTGCCGGTGTCGGGATCCTTGAACGAGCCGAGATTCTCCCATTTGCCGGTCGCGGGATCGAGCCGCAGGATCTGCGCGCGATCGGAATTCTTCACCCAAACCTTGCCGTCCACATCCGAAGAGACCGGCGTCACGAAGGCCTGCTGGGTGGCGTCGGTCTGCCATTCGGTCGGCACCGCCCAGGTCTCGAATTTCTCGGTCTTGGGATCGAAGCGGGCGACGCCGCCCTGATACATCATCGAGACCCACAGCCTGCCGGCCTTGTCGGCCTCGAGATCGAGCGTGCCCACCGGGAAGCCCTGCTTGAGCACCGGCAAGGGATATTCCGACACCTTCAGGGTCTTGGGATCGAAGCGGCCGAGGAACTGCTCGCCGAAATGCGTGAACCAAGCGATGCCCTCGGAATCGAGGATCACGTCGTGCGGCTGGATCAGCTTGCGCGGCAGGTCATATTCGGTGATCACGACGCGGGTCGCGCGGCCGGTCGGACGCGCGAAGGTCTTCAGCGGATAGGGCCAGGTCTCGTCGTTGGAGAGGTTGATCGAGGCGAGATACTCGGCGGTCGCGCGCATGCCCGGCCCCTGGCCGATCGCGCGCCGGGCATTGCCGATGAGCCGCTGCGGATGCTCGGGCGTGCTGCCCGGGTAATAGCCCGCCATGCGGTCGAAGATCTGGACGAATTCCTCGGTGTCGTGGGTCGAGCGCACGATGCGGTCGAGATCGTGGCAGCCGATACAGTTGAGCAGCGCCTTTTTCTGATTGTCGTTGCCCGGGAAGCTCGCCAGCCATTCCGCATTGCTGAGCTGGGCGGGGAGATTTTTTGTCGGCTTCAGCTTGAGGTCGGCCGTGGCAGATTTTCCGGCATCGACCGCGGCCGTCACCTTTCCGTCGAGATCATAGCCGGCGGCGCGGATCGTCATCGTGTAGTCGCCCGGCTCCAGCCGCGCGGCGGGGAAGCGATAGCGCCCGTCGTGGTCGGTGACGACCGACACGGTGACGATCGAGCCCGCCTTTTTGGCGCTGACCACGACGCCTTCCATGGTGCCTTCCCGGGCCGAGCTCACCTGCCCCACCAGGGCGTCGGACGATTGCGCGAGCGCGCCGAGCGGCGCGTTAAAAATCAGAGCGAAAAGGCCGCTGACGACCGCAAGGGTGACGGTTCGGGCGCGCATTATGACCTCCCTGAATGAAATGCTTCAGACTTATTGATTTGCGAAGCGCGACGCAGGGTAGACCTTCCGGCGCAGGCCTTCAAGAATAGGTCTTCAAGAATACGTCACTGCCGCATTTTGCATGACACCGGCCCGTCGACCTGTGGCAGCATCCCGCCCGTTTCCCGACACAGGAGCGACTTGCCATGATCGAGCTGCATTATTGGACGACGCCGAACGGCCACAAGGTCACGATGTTTCTCGAGGAGGCCGGGCTCGACTACAAGATCGTTCCGGTGAACATCGGGAAGGGCGAGCAGTTCAAGCCGGATTTTTTGGCGGTGTCGCCCAACAACCGCATTCCGGCGATCCTCGACCGCAGCCCGAAGGACGGCGGCGCGCCGATCCCGGTGTTCGAGTCGGGCGCGATCCTGCTCTACCTCGCCGAGAAGACCGGCAAGTTCCTCTCCGCCGACACGCGCAAGCGCTACGACGCGATTCAATGGCTGTTCTGGCAGATGGGCGGGCTCGGACCCATGAGCGGACAGAACAATCACTTCTCGCAATACGCCAACGACAAGATTCCCTACGCGATCGATCGCTACCGCAACGAGGTCAATCGCCTCTATGGGGTGCTCAACAAGAAGCTCGCCGGGCGCGACTTCATCGCCGGCGACTATTCGATCGCCGACATGGCGAGCTATCCCTGGATCGTGCCCTATGAGCGGCAGGGGCAGAAAATCGAGGATTTCCCCAACCTGAAACGCTGGTTCGAGACCATCAAGGCCAGGCCCGCGACAGTGCGCGCCTATGAGCTCGCCAAGAGCATCAACACCCAGCCGAGCGTCACCGAGGAATCGAAGAAGATCCTGTTCGGCCAGACAGCCGCGGTGGTGCGCTGAGGCGGAGGCCATGACCGGGCTCATTCTCTTCAACGCCCCGCAATCGACCTGCAGCCAGCGCGTGCGCTTCGTGCTACAGGCGAAGGAACTGTCGTTCGAGGAGCGCAAGCTCGACCTGTTCGCCGGCGACCAGCTCAAGCCCGACTATCTGAAGATCAATCCGAACGGCGTCGTTCCGTCGCTGATGCATGACGGACGGGTGGTGATCGATTCCTCGGTCATCATGGAATATCTCGACGAGGTGTTTGTCGCGCCCGAGCGCCTGGTGCCCGAGGACGCGGTCGCGCGCGCCGCCATGCGGGCGCTGATGCGTTTCATCGACGAGGTGCCGGCGGCGGCAATCCGCGTGCCGAGCTACAATCTGGCGTTCCTGCCGGCATTCCAGGCGATGAGCGAGGCCGAGTTCCTGGCGCTCGCGGAATCGAAGCCCTTGCGCAAGGAATTTCTGCTCACCATGGGGCGCACCGGGTTCTCGCAGGCCGAGATGAAGAGCGCGATGGACCGGCTCGCCCGCTCGGTCAAGCGCATGGATGAGGCCATCCGGGCGAGCGGCGGTCCGTTCATGCTCGGGTCCCGGCTCACGCTCGCCGACATCGCCATCATGCCGGTGATCGTCCGGCTGGAAGACATCAATCTCACCACGATGTGGAACGATCATCCCGCGGTCGGCGCCTGGCTCGCCGCCATCCAGGCGCACCCCGCCTACGCCAAGACATATTATTTCGGCTCGCTACTCACCGAAAAATATCCGCATTTGCGCAAGCAGCTGAGCGCGGCGGGATAAAACCCGCTTCGGCCGCCATCCTTCGAGGCGCGGCTTCGCCGCGCACCTCAGGATGACGCGGAGAGCGAAGTGCGATAGCGTCCGACGCGCCCAACCCCCACAGGAGCCCGCATGCCCTCAGGCTACAAGCTGATCACCTACGCGTCCGCCAAGGGGCCGCGCGCCGGGATCGTGGTGGGCGAGACGGTGCATGACGCGGCAGGGCTGACCGGGCAGGCCTCCGACGCGACGGTCCTCGATATCCTGAACGACTGGGATGCCGCCTCCGCGCGCCTCAAGGCAGCGGCCGCCAAGGCCGGCAAGACCAAAGGCTTCGCGCTCGCCGACACGAAGCTGCTCGCTCCGGTGCGCTGGCCGTCGGCGATCTATTGCGCGGGCGCCAATTTCACCGATCACATGCTGGAGATGGCCAAGGTGCAGAACATCGCGCCGGAGCCAGATCCCAAAAGCGTCGGCCTGAAGCCGTGGCACTTCATCAAGGCGTCGCGCACCCTCGCCGATCCGGGCAAGACCGTCGCGCTGCCCACCTATTCCAAGATGGTGGACTGGGAGGCCGAGCTCACCGCCGTGATCGGCCGTCCCGCGCGCAACATCTCGGTTGCGAACGCGCTGACCCACGTCGCCGGCTACACGGTCGCCAACGACCTCTCGGCGCGCGATCTCACCAAGCGGTCGCCGGTGCCGGATTCATCGCCGTTCAAGTTCGACTGGCTCGGCCAGAAGAATTTCGACGACGCCTGCCCGCTCGGCCCTTGGATCGTGCCGGCCGAGGATATTTCCGATCCGCAGAACCTCGCCATCAAGCTGTGGGTCAACGACGCGATCAAGCAGGACTCGCACACCGCCAAGATGATCTTTTCGCTGGCCGAGCAAATCGCGCACATCTCGTCGCGCCTCACGCTGCATCCGGGCGACCTCATCCTCACCGGCACCCCCTCCGGCGTCGGCTTGGCGCGCAAGGAATTCCTCAAGGCCGGAGATGTCGTGAAGGTGTGGGTAGAGGGCGTGGGGACGCTCACGAATACGATGGCGTGATGACCGGATGAAGCGAAAGGCCACCCCGCGCCGGAAAACCGCCGCACGCAAGCCGGCGAAGCGGCCGCGCAAGCGTGGCGCGACCGGCCGGATCTTCACCGGCAATCTCGCGCTCCACGACCTGTTTCAGCAGCAGGCCGCCGCGATCCTGGACGAGGCCGACATCGGCGAAGAGGAAAAGCAGAGCATCCTGCTCGCGATGAGCTGCCCGTGCTGCGGGGCGGGCGGGATCTCGTTCAGCGTCAAGATGAAACCGAAAGCGGCGAAGCGGTTCGTAGCCGACGAGACGTGAGGCTCAAACCTTCACCTTCTCGTCTTCCATCACGCGCCCGACCGCATCGCGCTTCACCATGCGGTCCTTGTGCGCGGTGTAATTCTTGAGCTCGCCCATCGGCAGCTCGCGGCGCACGCCCCAGGTGTAGAACACGAAGCCATAGGGATCGAGCACCGAGTAGCGGTCGGACAGCCATTCGCGCCCCGCCAGCATGCCGTCGATCTGCTTCAGGTAGCCGTGGAAAGTCTTGAGGCCCGCCTCCTTGATGCCCGGATAGGCGGTGGTGTCGGCGGTGTAGCGCTCGGGCCGACCCACATGGGCATGCGCTGGATGCACACTCGACGCAAAGAAGCCGATGGTCGAGAGCGCCTTGGCCTCGGGCCCCGCCTCCGTCGGCCACAAGCCGAAGCGCTTGCCGAGATAGGGCAGGATGGCGGTGTTCTCCGCGAGCGGCTCGCCGTTGTCGAGGCGCAGCGCCGGGACGCGGCCGAGCGGGTGAATCTTGAGATAGTCCTCGGTGCGCTGCTCGCCCTTGGCGAGGTCGACGCGCTGCGGCTGGTATTTCTCGCCGCTCTCCTCCAGCACGATATGGGCCGCCATCGAGCAGGCCCCCGGTGCGTAATACAGCGTCAACATGACGAAATCCTCCCTGACGAAATTTTTCAGCGAAAAGGGTCGCGCGTCACTTCACCGTGACGTTGATCGGCGTCGACATCACCGGCGGGACATGCGGCACATGGCTCCAGTCGCCGAGCACCAGCTGCAGGCTGTGCGTGCCGGACGGCAGCGTGACCATGGCCTCGGTCTGCCCGCCACCGTAATGCACGTGCTTGGCATCCGACACGATGGGGGCCTTCAGCTCGTCGGCCGAAAGCTGGGCATCGATGATGAGATGATGATGGCCGGTGTTGGGCTTCTCGACGCCGGCCGGCGCGACGCCCATGCCGGTGAGCCCGAACTGGACCTTGAACGGGCTGGTGACGGTGTCGCCATCCTTGAGGTTGATGATGTAGACGGCGGCGCCGGCGGGCGATGGCGTCTGCGCGGCGCCCGGCCCGATCGCGGCGAGCGTGATCCCGGCGAGGGTCATCGCGGCGCAAGCGGTTTTCGTCCAGATGCTCATGATGTCCATCCTCTATGACCGGGAATGCCGCCATGCGGCCGAAATCTGCAACAGGCTGGCTTGCGCCCCGCAGGGGCCCATTTTGCCGTCACGCGGGATTGCGGGCAACCGTGTGCCCCAGGGGTTCGCGCTCTGGGCGAACACGTTCGCGTGTGTATGCGGTTATCGGCCCGCCGATGACTTCCTGGCCGGCTTGCGCGCCGTCTTGATCTTGCGGCTGCGGGGACGCTTTGACTTGCCGGCGCGGCCTCCGCGCAGGCGCTGGGTGGCCTTTTCGTCGACCGCGAAACTCACCGGATCGAGCACGACGCCATAGTGGGCCCGCGCGACCTTGGCCGAGACATAGCCCTGGCGCACATCCTCCGCCACCGCCGACGCCGGCCGCGTGCGCGGGTCGCCATGACCGCCGCCGCCGCCCGAAAGCATCCGATAGGCATCGCCGGTCTTGAGCTGCGCCACCAGCACCTTGGCGTTGGGGAAATCGTCCTTCCATTTTCCAGCGAGCCGGATCGCGACCTTGTTGCCGGCGCCCTCACGCCCGCCGTCGAGGCCCCAGGGCCGGCAATGCGCCCGGTCGACCTGGGTGTTCACCGTCATCGGGCTGCGCGCCCGCACCACCCGGTCGATGCCGAGTCCGCCGCGATGGCGACCGGCGCCGCCGGAATCCTGCGCCAGCGCGTAATGCTCGACCAGCACCGGGTATTTGGCCTCGGCCTGCTCGATCGGCGAGTTGTGGGTGTCGCCGTCGTTCATGCAGACGGTGGCGGAGACGCCGTCCTCGGAGCGCTTGGCGCCCCAGCCGCCGCCGAGCGGCCCCCAATTGGCGATGAAGAATTCCGACGTGCGCGGATTGATGCCGTGGAAGGGCGAGGTCAAGAGATCGGCATGATGGCCGGCGATGACGCGGTCCGGAATCGCGGGCGCCAGCGCCTTGAACACGGTGTCGACGACCGTCATCGGATAGGTCATCCACAGCCGCATCGGCGCCGGCCGCACCGCGCTAACGACCGTGCCCTTGGGCGATATCACCTTGAGGCTGCGAAACGCGCCGTCGTTGATCGGATAGTCGGTCGGCGAGGTGATGCACTTGTAGGCCATCTGGGCGCACCCATAGGCGGTCGACGGCCCCGAATTGTAGAAGCCGCGCACCTGGCGCGCCACATTGGTGAGGTCGATCGTCATCTCGTCGCCCGCGACCACGACCCGCACCTTTATCGGCACGCGCCTGCCGATATCGACGCCGTCGTCGTCCATGAAGGACTCGGCCTCGTAGGTGCCGTCCGGAATGGTCAGCGTGCGGGCGCGCGCCGCCGCCTCGGCGTGATCCATGATCGCCGCGATCGCGCCCTGCACGGCGTCGCGGCCGTAGCGCTCGATGAGCTGCAGGAAGCGGCGCTCGCCCGTCTTCACCGCCGTCACCTGGGCGCGCAGATCGCCCATGGCGCGATTGGGGATGCGCACGTTCAGCCGGATGATGTCGACCAGGTCCTGGTTGACCTTGCCCTGGTCCTGATACTTGAGGATCGGAACCTGCAGGCCTTCCGAATAGATGTCCGTCGTCATGCCGCCGAGCGTGCCGCCGACGTCGATCCAGTGCGCCATGCAGCACGAGAAGCCGACCAGCGTGCCCTCATGGAAGACGGGCAGTGTGAAGGTCATGTGATAGAGATGGCTGCCGGTCGTGTAGGCGTCGTTGGTGACGTAGATGTCGCCCGGCTTCATGTTGTGGCGCCCGAAATGCGCGATCTTCGCCTTCACGGTGTTCGACATGCCGCGAATGAAGCTGGGCAGCCCGATGCCGATCGAGACCGTGTCGCCCTCGGGCGTGAACAGGCCGGTGGTGAAGTCGAGCGCCTCGTAGATGATCATGTTGTAGGCGGTGCGCATGAGGTTGGTCTTCATTTCCTCGGTCACCGCGATGACGCCGTTGCGCACGATCTCCGTGACGACGGGGTCGGTTTTTGAATTGGTCTTCGTAGCCATTTGCGCTCTGCCTTCTTCTCCCCTCCCCCTTGTGGGGAGGGGTCGGGGGTGGGGGTCCGTCGGCGGAATGCTGCGCGACCCCCTACCCCAACCCTCCCCCGCAAGGGGGGAGGGACCCCAACCTCATCAACCTGCGCCCACCTCGATCACCAGATTCCCGAACGCATCCACCTCGGCGGCGGCGCCCGGCAGGATCACGGTGGTGGAGGCGTGCTCCTCGATCAGCGCCGGGCCTTCGATCCGGTTTCCCGCCAGCAGATGCGCGCGCGCGAAGGTCGGCGTGTCGATGAAGTCCTCGCCGAAATAGACCGCCCTCTTGCCGGTATGGGCCGCGACCGGCGGCGCGGCCGCGCCCGTCGCGATCTTCTCCTGCGGCGGCTTGCGCATGAGCCCGGTCACGGTGGCGCGCAGGCTGACGATCTCGGCGCGCTCCTGCGGCGCCGAGGTGCCATAGCGCAGCTCGTGCATCTCGTCGAAATGGCGCTTGATGGCGGCGCGATCCTGCTGGGCGAAGACCCCGCTGGGCAGGTCGACCGTGACGGCGTGCTCCTGGCCGACATAGCGCATATCGGCCGCGCGCTTGACCGCGATCTTCTCGGGCGTCACGGCCGCGGAGGCGACCGCCTGGCGTCCGGCATCCTCGAGCTCGCGGAAGACGCGCTCCATGCCCTCGAACGAGGCGTCGTCGAGGCGGGTGAACCAGGTGCGCACATAGTCGTAGCGCAGATCGGAAAACAGCATGCCGAAGGCCGAGAACAGGCCGGGCGCGCCCGGAATGATCACCCGGCGGATGCCGAGCTCGCGCGCGATCTGCAGGGCGTGCAGCGGCCCCGCGCCTCCGTAGGCGACCAGCGCGAAATCGCCGACGTCGAGCCCGCGTTCGGTCGTGACGCCCTTGACCGCATACGACATGGCGGTGACCGCGATGCGCAAGATGCCGTCGGCGGCCTTGACGGTGTCCATGCCGAGCGGCCCGGCAATCCGCGAGCGTAACGCGCGCTCGGCCGCCGCCATGTCGAGCCGCATCTCGCCGCCCAGAAAGCGGTCGGCCGCGAGCCGGCCGAGCAGTAGGTTGGCGTCGGTCACGGTCGGCTCGGCGCCGCCGAGCGCATAGCAGGCCGGGCCCGGCGCGGCGCCCGCGCTCTGCGGGCCGACGCGAAGGGCGCCGTTCTCGACGCGGGCGATCGAGCCGCCGCCGGTGCCGACCTCGAAAATATCCATCATGGCGATCTGAACGGGGAGCGCCTTGTCGTAGCCACCGATGAGGGCGGTGCCGGTCGTCAGAGCTTCGCCCTTGTAGATGACGCCGGCCTTGGCGGTGGTGCCGCCCATGTCGAAGGCGATCGCGCCGTCGAGACCGAGGGTGTGGCATAGCGCCTGCGTGCCGATCACGCCGGCGGCCGGCCCCGACTCGAGCATGCGGATGCACTGCGACTTCGCCTGCTCGGCCTCGTAGAGCCCGCCGGTCGACTGCACCACGAGGAAAGAGCCCCTGAACCCGCTCGCGCGGATATGCGCGTCGATCTCGGCGAGGTAGCGCCGCACGCGCGGCCCGATATACGCGTTGGCCGCCACCGTGGAGCAGCGCTCGAACTCGCGATATTCCTGCGAGAGCTCGTGCGACGCCGAGACGAACATGCCGGGATGGCGCCCCTCGAGCAGCTTCTTGGCGCGTTGCTCGTGGGCCGGATTGACATAGGAGTTGAGGAACAGAATCGCGATCGCCTCGACGCCGAGCTTCGCCAGCTTGCGGCCGAGCGCGATGACCTCACGGTCCTTGAGCGGGGTGAGCACCTCGCCCTCCGCCAGCATGCGCTCCTTGATCTCGTGGCGCAGCGCGCGCTCGATCAGCGGGACGTGCTTCTGGAAATAGAGATTGTAGGCGTCGGGCCGGTTGATGCGGCCGATCTCGTAGACGTCGCGGAAGCCCTGGGTGACGACGAGCGCGGTCTTGGCGCCGGTGCGCTCCAGGACGGTGTTGATCGCGATGGTCGAGCCGTGCAGGAACAGCCCGGTCGCCGCATAGTCGGTCCCGGCCCTGGCCACGCCCGCATTGATGCCGTCGACCAGCCGCTGCGGCGTGGTCAGGACCTTGCCGAAACTCAGCCTGCCGGTCTTATCGTCGAACACCGCGATATCGGTGAAAGTGCCGCCGATGTCGGCGGCCAATCGCAGCCCGGATCGAGGAGTATGGGACGCCGTCGAAGTCGGTTTCGTCATGTCACACGGGTGGCAACCGGCCGTTCACCGTCATGCGCGGGCTTGTCCCGCGCATCCACGCCTTGGCGCCAGTGCAGCAGACCAGGACGTGGATGGCCGGAACACAGGCGAGAGAAGCGATGCCGTTCTTCGAACGGCTATGCCCGGCCATGACGGTCATAGTTGGACTCAATGGCGCATGGCCAGGCAATGTTCAATAGGACACAACAGTTGAACGCATGCGTGGCCAACAACCCGCCCCGAGGGGTGGGGCTGGACGCGTATCACTTGCCCGGTCTGGAAAGCCCATAGGCAATCGACGCGGCGACCGCGGGCTGCCAGATGAGAAACAACGGCAGAAGGCTGTCGAGATGAAAGGGAATTTGACCCCGGTTCTCGCTGCTCATGCATTCCAGAAGACCGCCCGCAACGGTCCCGATAATCACCGTTCGCAACCACGCCCTGGTGCTGCAGAAATCGCCGTCGACGCGCGAGATACCGAATGCCGTAATGGCACTGCCGACGAAGCCGCCGGTAAGACCGGCGAAAAAAAGTCGGTAATTGCTCAGGCTCCCAATGTCCGCCAACCAGCCCTGCACCTGATCCGCCGCCTTGAACGCCGCGAACCAAGCCAGAAAAGTGGCGCCAAAGATCCCAAGCGTCGCCAACCGGCTCGCGCTCGCCCACATCCTGCACCCGATGGCAAGGACGATGCCGAAGTAGATCGCGGGCAATGGGGGAACGCCCAGAACCGTAAGATCCCCGAACGCGTCGTTGCCGTAGTTGCTCAACAGGGCGGAGAGCGCGGCAAGCACGGCGATGAACAGGGCGCGCCGCGCGGGCGACCCGTTCAAAACAAGGGTGATTGCGGTGAAAGCAAAGGTCGATTCGCGCATGGGACGCCCCCCACGCGAACTATAAACGAGAAAGGTGCAACCGAACAGGCGCGCAAATCCGCGATCAGCCTCAGCATGGTCGTGGCGCGCCGCTCACTCGCGCTCGAGAAGGTCCGCGATCGTCCTGAGGCTGTTGCGCGTGTAGTTCGGCAGTCCGGAGCTGATCGAATTGCCGGTGTTGAAGGTGCTGTTGCCGGAGAGAACCTGGGCCGGAATGAGATTGCGCAGCACCGGAACGTCGGCGTATTTCTTCTGCTTCTCGAACAGCTCGGAATCGACAGCCAGCACCATGAATGTGGTGGCGACGGTGCGCGTCGGGTCGGTCGGGTGCCGTTGGAGCACGGCGAGGAATTTGCCGAACTGCATGACCTCGTTGACGTGGACGATGTTCTGCTCGAGCGCGCCGACGACGGGCGAATCGACGCCGGTGAGCTTGCGGTAGCCGGCATCGTCGATCTCGGCCGCCGGCACGACCCGCAGCTCGCTCTGGAATTCGATGGTGTCGGAGTATTTGCGGCCGCTTTCCTTGAGCTTGTTCACCAGCGCGATGCCGAGCGGCAGCTTGCCTTCGAGCCGGTAGGTCGACTGGACGCAGACCGCGACGCCGGTCCCTTCGCACCAGCGGCGCGCCGGATTGCGATTGGGGCTTTGCGGATTCTTGTTCGGCACCACGTCGTCCGCCGTGATCGCCTTGTGCTTGATGGCTGGATCGATCCGTTCGACAAACGGAAGCGTGGCATAGCGCGCCAGGTCGATCGCTTGCGGCGCGCGCTTGAGCACGAAACGCGCCTCGG
Source organism: Xanthobacteraceae bacterium (assembly GCA_036270895.1). Classification (GTDB taxonomy): domain Bacteria; phylum Pseudomonadota; class Alphaproteobacteria; order Rhizobiales; family Xanthobacteraceae; genus JAVDCA01. The sequence goes on along the minus strand of DATBBS010000695.1, from coordinate 2,796 downwards.
CGACGTACATGTGCAGTCGCTTCTTATGTGGCTTGGCGCTGCCGCCCGTGTTGATGGTCGGCTCGTCATAGCTCGGAAAGAGGCCGAGGAACTGCTTTTGAACCATCCGGGTCTGCGCCCAGTCGTCGAACCGGATCAGCCCGCTGCTCTTGTCGACGAGATTGTCGCCCTTGTGATCCGCGAAGGCGATGGTTTGCGGCGCCAGCTGGCTGATGGGAAGCGCCGCGAGCGACGCTACGTCCATGATCTTGAAGGGCTGCGCCTGCGCGGCGCCCACAAAGCCGAGCGCCGCGACCGAGCCCGACAGAAGGCTGAGGAATCGCATCGTGCTTCCGTTCAATTCGTTCGGTGATTCCAGAAATAGTCGGGATCGAGACGGCGCGGGCGCTGTTGCTCGAGCTGGCGGTCGGGCGCATCGCTGAACCAGCCGCCGAACAGGCCGCGATTGTATTGGGTGGGAGGATTGTACTGAGGCTGCTGAGGCAGGATGCGATAGCCCGGCCCCTGCACGCTTCCGGCGAAGGGATATTCCTCGGGCCGCTCGCCGAACGGCATCTCGGTCTGGCGCAAGGTCTCGGCCTCGAGCTCGCTCACCAGGCGGTACTGGGTCTCGGCGACGTGCCCGCTTGGATCGAGGCGGAAATACTCGTTGATGGTCCCCGCCCCGCCCCCCGCCGCCCGGCTGCCGGAGGCGAGACTGACCGGCAGCACCACAAGCTGCCGCCTGGCTTCCGGCGACGGCGGCGCGAGCGCGGCCTGCGGCGCGTGATAGGCCCAGGCCGCCTCGATGATCGGCTTGAAGATCGGCACCGCGACATGCCCGCCGGTCTGTCCGGCGCCCAGGGTGCGGCGGCCATTGCCGTTGTCATAGCCGACCCAGATCGCGACCGTGACGTCGTTGGTGAATCCGACAAACCAGGCGTCGTTCTCGTCGTCGCTCGTGCCGGTCTTGCCCGCGACGTAGGGGGCGAGCTGGCGGATCGAATTCGCGGTTCCGCGCTGCACCACGCCTTGCAGCATCGACTTCAGCTGAAAGAAGGCGACCCGGTCGGCGGAGCCGAGCCAGGTCAGCGGGATCGTGTCGTCGCGATAGACGGTGCGGCCGTCCTGCTGCACCGACGCGATCGCATGCGGCTTGGGGCGCGCGCCCTCGTTGGCGATCGCGGCGTAGAAGGCGGCCAGATCGATGAGCCGCAGCGGCTGCGCGCCGAGCACCACCGGATAATAGCGCTGGCATTCGGAATAGATCAGCGCCTCCTGGGCGAGCGCGCAGACGCGGTCGAAGCTGAGCTCGGGCGAGATATCGATGCCGCCGTCCAGGAGCCCCACGGTCGCGAGATTGCGCGAATTCTCCAGCGCGCGGCGCAGCGTCAGCACGCCACCCGAGCCGCCGTCGTAATTCTTGGGTGTCCAATAGTCCCGTTCGCGCGTGCCGCCTCCGATCGGCGGCAACGTCACCGGCTCATCGCGCACCAGCGTATTGGGCTGAAGCCCGGCGCGCAGCGCCGCCAAGTAAGTGATCGGCTTGATCGCCGAGCCCGGCTGCCGGCGGGTCTGCGAAGTCCGGTTGAGCTGGCTCAGCTCGTAGGAGAATCCGCCCGCCATGGCGAGGATGCGCCCGGTCTTGTTCTCCAGCACCAGCGCCGCCCCCTGCACGGTCGGCCGCACCCGCAGGTCGGCGCGCGCCGCAACCTTGCCCTGGCCGTTCACAAGGCGCACGAAGACCACGTCGTTGAGTTGCAGCTTGCGCGCGATCTCGCCGCTGCCGGTGCGCAACGGAAGCACGCGGCCATCCGCGAGCCCGATCTTTATCCCGTCGACATTCTTCTTCGCACCCGGCTTGTCCACCACGACCGCCGTCGACCAACGCACGTCGCGCAGCGGCAGGCGCATGCGCTCGAGCGCCTGGAGCCAATCGGGCTTGAGTGCCACGCCGGGTGCAACAGGCGCGGATGCGCGCTCGGCCCGCAGCTGCTTGATCGTGTCCGACAAGTTTGCTTCCGGACCCTGGAAGTCGACCCGTCCGGTCTTGAGCTCGTATTGGGCAAGGCCCTCCTGGAGCGCCGCCTCGGTCGCGCTTTGCAGAGCGGGATAGATCGTGGAGCGCACCGTATAGGAGGCGTTGGCGAGCGGCTGGAGGCCCGGGACCGTCTTCACCTCGCGGGTAAGATAATCGAAGAAATGATGTGCGACCTCGTTACGCGGCTGCTCGGCCGCGATGATGGGCGGCAACGTGCCCTGCAGGCGTTTGAGCTGATCCGGCGTGATCACGCGGTCTTCCTGCATGCGGCCCAGCACGTAGTCGAGGCGCTCGCGGGCGCGATCGGGCGCACGCTCCGGGCTGAAATAATTGGGACCCTTCACCAGCCCCGCCAGCATGGCACCCTCGGCGAGCGACAGATCCTTGACCGATTTCCCGAAATAGCTGCGCGCCGCCATCTCGACGCCCCAGGAATTGCGGCCGAAATAGATCGAGTTGAGATAGAGCTCGAGAATCTCCGGCTTGGTCAACGTGTGCTCGACCCGCGACGTCACGATGATCTCGCGGATCTTGCGCTCGTAGGTGACGTCGTCGCCGACCACCAGATTCTTCACGACCTGCTGCGTGATGGTGGACCCGCCCTGCGGGCGCCCGGGCTGCATCATGTTCACCACGAAGGCGCGCACCAGCCCGCGCTCGTCGATGCCCTTGTGCTGGAAGAACCGCTTGTCCTCGGCGGCCACGAAGGCGCGCGAAACCGTTTCCGGGATCTCGCTCAGCGACACCGCGACGCGACGGTTGCCCGGCTCGTAGAG
>DATBBS010000694.1:0-2294 GCA_036270895.1 Xanthobacteraceae bacterium | reverse complement strand
TAGATTAACCCTCAGGCCGGGGACCGCACCCTAGCATATCGTTGGGCGAGAGCCGTGCGGCACAGCAAAATAGGCCGCAGATTGACCGCAGTGGGTCAATATGAGCCGTCACGGTAGCGCGATGGCACGTCCGGTCTACCTTCAGCAACGGACATATTTGGTTACTGCCGGCATGGCCGTTGAGTGCCAGAGCACTAAATCGCTTCGCGATAGTGGCGGCTGGAGGCTTGTTCGCGAGCGCTGTCCCGAGGGGAGAGATCGTCGGTAGCGGGCGAGGTGGCCTGTCTTGAGGATCGAGGTGTCGTCAACCTCATCCAAGACAGGAGTTGCCTATGAGCATGGATGCCGTCAGCCCGCTGCGCCAGCGCATGATCGAGGACATGAACGCGCGCAAGCTCTGTGCGGGCACGCAAAAAGGCCACATCCGCAGCTGCAAGCGGTTCGCTGCGTTCCTGAAGCGCTCCCCTGACGCGGCCACACTTGAGGACATCCGCCGCTTCCAGCTGCACTTGGCCGAGACCGGCGTGAGCATCTGCACCCGCAACCGGATCATGACCGGGCTGCGGTTCTTGTTCCGTGTGACGCTGCGGCGATTGGATCTTGCCGCCGAGATCTATCACCTGCGCGAGCCCCAGAAGATCCCGCTGGTGATGAGCCCGGATGAGACGCGCCGTCTGCTGGCCGTCGCCAGCAGCCTCAAGGTCCGCACACTGCTCAGTCTCGGCTATGGCAGCGGCCTGCGCGCCAGCGAGGTGGTGCGGCTGAAGGTCAAGCATATCGACAGGGCGCAGAGCATCATCCGCGTCGAGCAGGCCAAGGGCCGCAAGGATCGGCACGTGATGCTGTCGCCCGAGACGCTCGGTCTGTTGCGGGCGTGGTGGAAGGCTCGCCCAACGCGTTGGGACGCGGGCGTGCCGCCGGAGGAACGCTGGCTGTTTCCCGGCCGCAAGCCCGGCAAGCCGATGACCACCCGCCAGCTGAGCCGCCTGTTCCACGAGGCGGTCGACGCGGCCGGGATCAAGAAGAGCGTGACGCTGCATGCGCTGCGCCACAGCTTCGCGACCCACCTGCTCGAGCGCGGCACCGATGTCAGAATCATCCAAGCGCTCTTGGGTCACGACAAGCTCGACACAACGGCGCGCTACACGCGCGTCGCCACCGGCATGATTGCCAGCATCGAAAGCCCGCTCGACCTGTTGTCGCAGCCTCGCAAGAAGCCCAAGAAGAGCCGGAAAGACCAGCCGCCGGCGTAACCGCCAGCGGCCATGTCCCGTCCAGCGCTGGAGGTCGCGGACATCTTCCGCGACCACGGGGCGGCGTGGCGTTCTGCCAATGCCGGACACGTTAGCCTCGGCCAGTTGAAGGTGATGTCGGCCATCGAGCGCTGCCGCACCGCCGCGCTCGGCGGCCATGTCGCGCGCTGCGAGAAGTGCTCGCACACCCTCATCGCCTACAACTCCTGCCGTAACCGGCATTGCCCGAAGTGCCAGGGTGCCGCCGCGAAGGAATGGTTGGCCGCGCGCGAGGCCGACCTGTTGCCGGTGCCCTACTTCCACGCGGTGTTCACGCTGCCGGCCCCGATCGCCGACATCGCCTATCAGAACAAGGCGATCATTTACGACATCCTGTTCAAGGCCTCGTCCGAGACCATGCTCACAATCGCGGCCGATCCCAAGCATCTGGGTGCCCGCATCGGCATCACCGCCGTGCTGCACACCTGGGGCTCGGCGCTCATCCACCATCCGCATGTCCACATGATCGTGCCGGGCGGCGGCTTCTCGCTCGACGGCCAGCGCTGGATCCCCTGCCGACCCCACTACTTTCTTCCGGTGCAAGTTCTCTCGCGCCTATTCCGGCGATTGCTGCTGGAGAAGCTCGTCGCCGCACACAAGGCCGGTCAGCTCAAATTCTTCGGCGATCACGCCGCGCTCATTGAGCGCAAGGCCTTCGCAGCTTACCTGGCGCCGCTACGCACGATCGAGTGGGTGGTGTATGCGAAGGACCCGTTCGGCGGACCGAAGGTGGTGCTCGCCTATCTGTCGCGCTACACCCACCGCGTCGCCATCTCCAATCGCCGGCTAATTGCGTTCGACGAGAACAGCGTCACCTTCAGGTACAAGGATTATCGCGCCGACGGCCGTGCGCGCTACAAGGTCATGACCCTTCCCACGCACGAGTTCATCCGCCGCTTCCTCATCCACGTCCTGCCCGACAGCTTCCACCGCATCCGCTACTACGGTCTCTTCGCCAGTGCCTCCCGCGCCGACAACATCGCGCGGGCGCGCCAGTTGCTC
>DATBBS010000693.1:0-6287 GCA_036270895.1 Xanthobacteraceae bacterium | reverse complement strand
GCCGATCATCTTCACGTTGAACTTGTCGAGCACGCCCATGCGCCGGAGCGACAGCGCGCAGTTGAGCGCGGTCTGCCCGCCCATGGTCGGCAGCAGCGCGTCCGGCCGCTCCTTCTCGATGATCTTGGCGACGATCTCCGGCGTGATCGGCTCCACATAGGTGGCGTGGGCCAGGTCCGGATCGGTCATGATGGTGGCGGGATTGGAATTGACCAGGATGATCCGGTAGCCCTCTTCCTTGAGGGCCTTGCAGGCCTGGGTGCCCGAATAGTCGAACTCGCAGGCCTGGCCGATGACGATGGGGCCGGCGCCAATGATCAGGATCGAGGATATGTCGGTGCGTTTCGGCATCCGGTTTCCGGCAAGACGTTGATTGCGGGCACAAAAAAAGGCGTCGTGGATGCGCCGCCCGTCAGTGCCGCACGCGCAAGAGCGCGGCGCGCGACCCCTTAGCCCAGAATCGGCGGGGAGGGAAGGGCGGCCCGCAAGGGCCGCCTGTGCAGAATCAAATAAGCGGTGGACGGGAAAAAAACAGGGTGGGTGGCTGGGGCGTCCGCCGGCGGCGGCCCGTCTCCGCCCTCCGGGCTGTGACACGCAACCTTCGCGGATCTGGCATGGCCTGCCAACCGAAGCGGCGAAGCCGCGAAGGTTGGAGGCCCGACCTGGATTCGAACCAGGATAGGAGGCCTTGCACAGCCTCTGCGTCGCCGCTCCGCCACCGGGCCGCCCGCCTTATAGGGCGGCCGCGGTTGCGGGATCCTTCCCTGCCCTAAGATGAATTTCGTTAGCCATAATGGCTGCTTAGCGGCCCGCGGGCGCGATGGGCCGCGCCACGAAAGTCATGCGGGCACCGTTGTGGCCGATATTGGCGGGGGCGCGTTGCGCGGAAAATCCCGCCGCCGCGAGCTTGGCCGCGATCGTGGCCTCGTCGTAGCGCGTGAGGCCGAGCGCGGAGCGCAGCCGCCAATAGGGCGACAGGACCGTGCGGCCGAGCCCGATCAGCGCCCCGAAGAAGAAGCCATGGCGGGCGCCGAACCGCAGCAGCGCCAGCGCATCGGCGAGCGCCGACGTCGCGGGCCTGATCACGTCGCCGAGCACGAGCGCCCCTCTCGCGGCGAGCAGCCGCCGAAACAGCGCCAGCACGCCATCGAGCTCCTGCGGCGTGAGATATTGGGCGACCGAGTGCATGATCACGATGTCGACCGAATGGTCGGACAGCGCGGCCAGCCGCTCCGGCGCACAGACCTCGATCCTGGGATTTGCGCCGAAGCGCGCCGCGAGCCGCGCGCGCACCCCCGGCGCCGGCTCGACCAGGATCAGGAGGTCCGCCTGGGCCGCCACGATATCCGCATGCAGCGCCTCGCCGCAGCCGTAATCTAGGACCGTTGCGCCCGGGATGCGCGTGCGCGCCACATAGCGGGCCAGGTCCTCGGCAATCTCGCGAAAATGGACGTCGCGGTGGCGCGCGTTGACATAGATCGTGTGCGCCGAATCGTAAAAATCGATCCAATCATCCATGGGCGTCAGCGGCGCCACAGCCGGATGAGCGGACCGGCCGGGCCGAACACCGGATCGGTCGCCGGCAGTGCGACCTCCGCGATCGCAACGATCGCCTTGGCGTGCTCGGCCTTGCTGCCGCGGCACAGATCGTAGGTGCCGGCCGGCGGATAGGCGCCGATCACCATCAGGTCGGGGCTCGCCCACAAGCCCTGATGGCCGGTGCCGGCCGGCAGCACGCAGACGTCGCCCGCATACAGGTCGACCTCCCGACCATTGTGGCCGCCGAACCGCACCTTGGCGCGGCCGCGCGCGAGCCCCATCGCCTCGTGGGTGCGGGAGTGATAGTGGACGTAAGGGTAGATGCCGTTGCGCCACATTTCGCCCCACTGGTTGGCGGCGAAGGTTTTCTCGACCAGGGCCTCCGGGTTGGCGCTGCCCTTGAAATCGAGCGCGCCGCGAAACAGCAGGAACGGCAGCCTGGGATTGTTGGGAATCGAGCCGTCGTCGGCAAACGTGAAGGATTCCGGCTCGATCGAGGGTGGGGCTGGCATCGGCTCAAACCTGTCGCGCGGGCGGAATTTCCGCCGCAGTTTGACGGCTGCGATTTAATGCGCGCTTAAGACGAATCACGCCTTCTGTCGCGCCCGTATCATAGCGACGAACCGGTCGAACAGATAATGGCTGTCGCGCGGCCCCGGCGAAGCCTCGGGGTGGTACTGGACCGAGAACACCGGCTTGTCCTTGAGCGCGATGCCGCAGTTCGAGCCGTCGAACAGCGACACATGGGTCTCCTCGGCGTTGTCCGGCAGGCTCCCGCGGTCGACCGCGAAACCATGATTCATCGAGGTGATCTCGACTTTGCCGGTGGTGAGATCCTTCACCGGATGGTTGGCCCCATGGTGGCCCTGGTGCATTTTCACCGTCTTGCCGCCGACCGCGATGCCGAGCATCTGATGGCCGAGGCAGATGCCGAAGGTCGGCACGCCCTTGGCGATGAGCTCCCTGATCACCGGCACCGCATATTCGCCGGTCGCCGCCGGATCGCCCGGACCGTTGGAGAGAAAGACCCCGTCGGGCGCGAGCCCCATGATGTCCTGCGCCGAGGTGGTGGCCGGCACCACCGTCACCTTGGCGCCGGTGCCGGCGAGCTGGCGCAGGATGTTGCGCTTGATGCCGTAGTCGATCGCGACGACGTGGAGCTGCGCCGCCGGCGCGGTTGCGTCTTGGCGGCCATAGCCTTTGTCCCAGACCCAGGCCGTCTCGTCCCAGCCGAAGCGCTGCGCCCCCGTCACCATGGGCACCAGATCCATGCCGACGAGGCCGGGCCATTCGCGCGCCTCGCGGGTGAGCGCCGCGAGATCGAAAGCGCCGTCGGGCGCATGCGCGATCACCGCATTGGGCATGCCTTTGGACCGGATGAGGCTGGTGAGCGCACGCGTGTCGATGCCGGACAGCCCGATGATGCCGCGGCTCTTGAGCCACTGGTCGAGATGGCGGGTCGAGCGGTAATTCGACGGATTGGTGATGGGCGAATGGAGGATCACGCCGCGCGCGCCCGGGGTCGCCGCCATGTTGACGGTCTCGATGTCCTCGTCGTTGCTGCCAACATTGCCGATATGCGGGAACGTGAAGGTGATGATCTGTCCCGCATAGGACGGATCGGTGAGGATCTCCTGATATCCCGTCATGGCGGTGTTGAAGCAGACCTCGCCGACCGCGTGGCCGGTGGCGCCGAATCCCGCGCCATGCAGCACGGTACCGTCGGCGAGCACCAGCAGCGCCGTCGGCTTGGGCTCGCTCCAGCCCGCCGCCGATGCAGCTTGTCTCTCGTTCATCGCTGGCCTACATCTCTGCCGCTGCCGCAAGCCTCGGGGGCCGACTCGCGGACGAGCCGACGGCGGCGCTATCGGCGAAGGGCATAGCGATGTTGCGCGACGAGATCAACAACGCCTTGAAGACCGCGATGAAGGCCCAGGATCCGCTCCGGGTCTCCACCCTGCGGATGGTCAATTCCACCATCAAGAACGCCGACATCCAGGCGCGCGGGGACACCAAGCCGGCGCCCACCGACGAGGAGCTGCTGGGGGTCCTGCAGAAGATGATCAAGCAGCGCCAGGAATCGGTCGAGCTCTACGACAAGGGCGGCCGGCCCGAGCTCGCCGCCAAGGAGCGCGACGAGATCGCCATCATCGCGTCCTTCCTGCCGAAGCAGATGTCGGACGACGAGGTCAAGTCCGCGATCGCGGCGATCGTCAAGGAAACCGGCGCCGCCAGCATGAAGGACATGGGCCGCGTGATGGGGGCGCTGAAAGAGCGCTATTCCGGCAAGATGGATTTCGCCAAGGCGGGCGGACTGGTGAAGGGGCAGCTCGGCTCGTAATCAATTCACAAGTTCAATTCACGAGTAACCACAATAAAAATCAGGGGAGGAAGCCGCGTGAGACCATCGATCATCGGGTCGGTTGCGGCTGCGGGAATTCTCGCGGCGTGCGGCGTCGTTGCGGCGACGGATCGCGCCGCCGCGCAGGACTATCCCACGCGCCCGATCCGCACCATCACCACCACCAGCGCGGGCGGCTTGAGCGACATCTTCGCGCGCGCGATCGGCGAGGAGCTGCACAAGCGCTGGGGCCAGCCGCTCATCGTCGACAACCGGCCGGGCGGCTCGCAGAATGTCGGCGTGCGCGCCTGCGCCGACGCCGCGCCCGACGGCTACACGATCTGCATCCTCAACACCGATCCGGTGGTCTACAACCAGTTCCTGTTCAAGAATCTCCCCTTCGATCCTGACAAGAGCGTGCTGCCCGTCACCAACCTTTATCACCTGATTCAGACCCTGGTGGTGAATGCCGACCTCAAGGTGAAATCGGTGGACGAATTGGTGGCGGTCTCCAAGGCCAGGGCCGGCACCTTGAGCTATCTCACGGCGTCGCCGCCGCTGGCGCTCTACATGGAGAAGCTCAAGGCCGAGAAGGGCGCCGATTGGGTGCGCGTGCCGTTCAAGGGCGGCGGCGAGGCCGTCAATGCGATCATGAGCGGCTCGACCCCGATCGGCCTGATCGGCCTCGGCAACGTGATCGGGCAGCTGCAGAGCGGCAGCATGACGGCGCTCGCGATGCTCAACAACATCCGTGCGCCGCAATTCCCCGACGTGCCGACCCTGGAAGAAACCGGCTATCGCGGCGCGGCGTCGGGCAGCTGGTACGGGTTGTTCGTGCCGGCCGGCACGCCCCGGCCGATCATCGACAAGCTCGCGGCCACGATCGGAGAAATTGTGAGCGCGCCCGCGTTTCGCGATCGCAACCTGACCAGTCGCGGGCTGGCGCCCGCCATCAACACGCCCGAGCAGTTCGCGGCGGCGATCCGGCAGGAGCGCGCGGTCGCCGAGCAGGTGGTCAAGGAAGCCGGCCTGCAGCCGCAGTAGGACGCAAGAGGGATGCGATGCCGACCCGCCGCCACGTGCTTGCCCGTCTGCTGGCCGCGCCGGCGGTCCTCGGCGCCGGGCAATGCGCCTGGGCACAGCCGGCCCGGCGTCCGCTTCACCTCGTGGTCGGTTTTCCGGCCGGCGGCGGCACCGACGTCATCGCCCGCATCCTCGCGGAGCGGCTGCGCGTTCCCTTCGCGTCGTCGGTGATCGTCGAGAACAAGCCGGGCGCGGCCGCGCGCGTCTCCGTCGACTATGTGAAGAACGCGGAGCCCGACGGCAGCGTCATGCTGTTCACGCCGGATTTTCCGATCACGCTCTATCCGCACAGCTTCCGTTCGCTGAGCTACGACCCGCTGCGCGATCTCGTTCCGGTCGCGCCTGTCGCCAGGTCGATGCTCACCTACATTATCGGCCCCGCGGTGCCGGCCAGCGTCACGTCGCTCGCCGGCTTCGTGCAGTGGTGCAAGGCGCATCCGGAGAACGCCGCCTACGCCACCACGGCGGCGGGCGGCACGCCGCATTTCGTCGGCGTGATGCTGGCGAGCGCGGCCGGCATAGCGATGACGCCCGTGCATTATCGCGGCGGCGCGCCGGCGCTGCAGGATCTGATCGGCGGGCATGTGCCGGCCGGCGTCAACCCGATCAGCGAAACCCTGTCGCAGGCGAGATCGGGCACGCTGCGCATCCTGGCGGTGACCGGCGCGCGCCGCTCGCCCTTCCTGCCCGACGTGCCGACCATGCGCGAGCAGGGCTACGACGTGGTGGCGGAAGCATGGCTCGGCGCTTTCGTGCCGGCGGCCACGCCGGCCGCGACCGTGCGCGCGCTCGGCGCCGCCATCAACGAGGCCGCGCGCTTGCCCGACATGGCGGAAAGCCTGGCCAGGTTCGGCAACGAGCCGCTGTTGCAGACCCCGGAAGAATTCGCCGCGACGGTGCGGGCCGATATCGCGCGCTGGGGACCGGTCGTGAAGGCGTCGGGCTTCGTCGCCGAGGACTGATCGCGGTCCCGGGGCTTCGCGCCCGCATGTCGGCGGGCAATGCCATGGTTATGCCTGAACCCGCCGCTAGGAGAGGCCCTCAGGGTATGCAATTCCAACGAGAGGCCCGCCGCCTGTCGCGCGGCAACCAAAAGGCGCCGGACAGCATTGCATCTCCTGTGGATAACCGGGAAAAGACCGGCCTCCCGCGGTTGCGGGGCGCGCCACCCTATTTTGGCATCCGAACCACGTTAACCTAGCGAATCACCATGCGCTTTCCGCCGCAATTCCTGGACGAGCTGCGCGCCCGGCTTCCGGTTTCGGACGTCGTCGGCCGGCGCGTGAAGCTCAAGAAGGCGGGGCGCGAATGGAAGGGCCTCTCG
>DATBBS010000692.1:0-1528 GCA_036270895.1 Xanthobacteraceae bacterium | reverse complement strand
TCGAACTCGCCCGGCGTCGTGGTCACGGCGGTGATGCCGGCCTGCTCCAGCCGGCCGGCGATGACCGGATCGGCATAGATCGCCGCGATCTCGCGCGCGATCTTGTCGACCACCGGCTGGGGCGTTCCGGCCGGCGCCACCAACCCGATCCACGACGACATGTCCTCGAGCTCCGGCAGCCCGGCCGCAACCGCGAGCGGCTGCAGGTCGGGTAGGACCGGCAGCGGCCGGCCGTTGAGCTTGGCGAGCGCCCGCAGCTTGCCGCTCTGGATCAGCGGCAGGCTCGCCGCCACGCCGTCGACGATGAAATCGACGCTGCCCGACAGTAGGCCCTGCACCACGTCGGCGCTGCCCTTGTAGGGAATGAGCTGGACCTCGATGCCGGCCGACTTGGCGAAAAGATATCCGGCGAGCCGCGTCGTGATGATGCCGGCGCCGTAATTGAGCTTGCCCGGCGCGGCCTTGGCGCGGGCGATCAGCTCCTTGACGCTCTCGGGACCGTCCGCGGCGCGCACGGTGAGCAGCGAGGTGTTCTTGGCCGTCAAGGTGACGGTGGCGAAGTTCTTGAAAGGGTCATAGGTGAGCGGCGCGCTCGCGGTCGCCGGGTTCATCACCAGCGTGGTGTCCATCGCGGCCAGCAGCGTGTAGCCGTCGGGATCGGCCTTGGCCACCATCTGGGCGCCGATCGACGTGTTGGCGCCGGGACGGTTCTCGATCACGACCGGCTGCTTCCAATCCTCGCTCATCCGCTGCGCGATGATGCGGGCGTTGATGTCGGTCGGCCCCCCGGCCGGAAACGGGACCACGATCCGGATCGCGCGGCTCGGAAAGGTGTGGGCCGGATCCGTTTGCGCCGCCGCCGGGGTAAAAGCCACGCACGCCAGGAGGCTCGCGATAGCGGCGCGCATGCGGATCTCCATTGGCACGGCATCCGCCCTCTCCCGTTGGGGAGAGGGCCTTCGAACTTCCGCCAGTGCCAAATTATCTCTCCCGGCTCGCTGCGGGAGAGAGCCTGAATCCCTACTGATTGAGCAGCGGGATCGTCTTGTAGTCCACCGGCTTCGGGATCGATTCCAGATAGGCGTAGATGTCGGCGAGGTCGTCGTTCGAGAGGATCTTCTCGCTGTAGGGCGGCATCGCCCGGTTGGTGGTGCGCACGAAGGCCTGGAAGGCCTCGAGCGGAAGCGCGGTGTTGGTGAGCACCTTGCCGCCGCTGGTGTTGACCGAGCCTTGCCCCACCGTGCCGTGGCATTGGAAGCAGCCATGCTTGACGAAGGCCACCTTGCCCTTTTCGGGCGAGCCCTCGGCCGATGCCGCCACCGGCGCAAGAGCAAGCCCGGCCGCAAGTGCCGCCAGAGCGACGCGAGTTACCAACTGATACATCATCTCTTTCCTCACCGCGGCTGCGTGACCACATCGACCAGCGCGGGCTGGCCGGATTTCACCACCTCGACGGCACGCTTGAACGTGGCGGCGAGATCCTTCGGATCGGTGATCGGACCGGCCGACCACCATCCCATGGAGGCGG
>DATBBS010000691.1:0-3802 GCA_036270895.1 Xanthobacteraceae bacterium | reverse complement strand
GATGGATTCGCGCCCCATGATGCTCGCGTTCACCGCCCTTGGGGCCGGCGCGGTCACGACCTCGCTGGTCAAGCTGAAATCCCGCCTGCAGCTCTCGAAGGCCAAGCACCGTTCGCTGTCGGGGCATTCCCGCTTGTCGCGGCGGATCGCGTCGCTGATACCGTTCTACGATTACGACGAGGCGCGCTTCTTCCGTTGCGACAGTCCGCCCGAGGAGGTTGCGGCACGGCGCGAGGCGGGTTTCGGGCGCCTGTCCGGGCTTTTTCGCGAGCGCTATGCCGAAACCGCCCGGCTCACCGCGGAGATCAAGGGCGGCATCTCGGACCTGCAATTCACCGACGCCTATCGGGTGCCGTTCCAGTTCAGCCGCAGGGTGAGGGAGCAGCTGCAGGCCGGGGCGCTGGTCCAATCGTCGAGCGGCGTGACCGTGACCGACATGGACGGAAACCGCTTCTACGACCTCACCGGCTCCTACGGGGTCAATGTTTTCGGCTACGACTTCTACAAGGACTGCATCGCGCGCGCGGTCGAACGGGTTCGCGATCTCGGTCCGGTGCTCGGGCCCTACCACCCCGCCATTGCCTATAATGTGAGGCGGCTGAAGGAGATTTCCGGGCTGGACGAAGTGTCCTTCCACATGTCCGGAACGGAAGCCGTCATGCAGGCGGTGCGGCTCGCGCGCTATCATACGCGGCGGTCGCATCTGGTTCGCTTGTGCGGCGCCTATCACGGCTGGTGGGGCGACGTTGCGCCCGGCGTCGGCAATCCTGCGCCGGCGCACGAAACCTATACGCTGAGCGACATGTCGGAGCGGACCCTGCGGGTGCTCGCGACGCGCCGCGATATCGCCTGCGTGCTGGTCAATCCGCTGCAGGCGCTGCATCCGAATGCCGGCGCGCCGGCGGACTCGGCGCTCCTCGACGGCGCGCGGCGCGCCGGTTTCGACAAGGCCGCCTACGCCGAATGGCTGCGCCGGCTGCGCGCGGTGTGTTCCGAGCGCAACATCGTGCTGATCTTCGACGAGGTCTTCCTCGGCTTCCGTATCGCGTTGGGAGGCGCGCAGGAGTATTTCGGCGTGCGCGCCGACATGGTGACCTACGGCAAGACGCTCGGCGGCGGGCTTCCGGTCGGCGTGCTGTGCGGCCGCAAGGATCTGATGCGGCGCTTCCGCGACGATCGCCCGGTCGACGTCTGCTTTGCGCGCGGCACCTTCAATTCCCACCCTTACGTGATGGCGGCGATGAATGAGTTCCTGCGCCGCCTCGAAACCCCGGAAGTCCGTGGCCTTTATGCCGACCTCGACGCGGTCTGGAACCGGCGCACCGAACAGCTCAACGACCGCCTGCGCGACGAAGGCCTGCCGGTGCGGATCGCCAACCTGTCCTCGATCTGGACGGTCTGCTACACGCAGCCGTCGCGCTACCACTGGATGCTGCAATATTACCTGCGAGCCGAGGGCCTGGCGCTGAGCTGGGTGGGGACCGGCCGCCTGATCTTCAGCCTCAACTACACCCAGGCGGATTTCGACGCCGTCGCCGACCGCTTCGTGGCCGCCGCCCAGGCCATGCGCCAGGACGGCTGGTGGTGGACCGATCCGGCGGCCACCAACAAGTCCATCCGGCGCCGGCTGCTGTGGGAGACGATCGCCCACCGCTTCGGGTTCGGCTGAAGGCGCCTCGGCGAGCGCCGCCTAGGCGGCGCTCGGCCGCTCTTCCAGCTCGTCGTCCTCGCCGTGCTGGGCGTGGCGCGGATCGATCAGCTCGCCTTGCAGCAGATAGAGCGGCGCCTTGTAGTAGAGCTTGATGTCATGGAACGGGTCGGTGAGGATCTTCGTCATCCACACGAGGCCGGTCTGAACGTCCTGAATGATGCAGAGCTGCACGGTGCGGAAAAGGAGTCCGGCGGCGCCGACAACCAGCCAGATCAACGCCACGTGATGCACGAACTCGCCCGCGGTGGCGTGGGGAACGAAAATGCCGAACAAGGTGGGATCGAGATAAAGCGGCAGCGGCGACAGCGCCCAGATCGAGAGCAGCACGATCTTTCGCCGGAGATTGTAGCCGACCTTGATCTCCTCCTTGTGCTCATGGGTGGCGTGGTTGATGGCATCGTAGCCCTTCGGCTCGAAGAAGAAGTGCCCGATCTGCCGCGTCGTCATCGCGCCCAGCCAGCCGATCAGCGCGGCCACCGCGGGATTGGTCAACACCAGCGTGTAGGCGCACAGAAAGCTCAGCGCGCTCACCAGATGCAGCGACTGGTTGATGCGGCTGTGGTGATAGTAACGATGGTCGTCCCAACGCTGCAGCCTGAGCGTTTCCATGAAGCTCGTCATTGAGGGTCCCCTATTGTGTCGCGGTGGAAACAATGCGGAACGCCGGCGCCGTCATCCGGCGGTGGCGAGGCCGGCTTGCGCCGCCGGCATGGCGGCCGGGTCCACCTTGCCGAAGCGGATGAGCGAGAAATGTCCCAAGGGCGGAATCGGGCGGCGCTCGATCAACCGGATGTCATCCTGTCGCACGGCCCAGCCCATGTAGCGTTCCCAGGCGAACTCGGTCCGCCAGCCGAGCTTTCGCGCGGCGGGCGCGAACCAGCGCTCGGCGGCGCGCCGCAGCCCCGCTTCGGCGCCGATGCGACTGAGAATGATGATTTCCCCGCCGGGCTTGAGCACCCGCGCAAACTCGTCGAGCGCCGCTTCGGGATTGGGAACCGCGGTGACGACATACTGCGCCACCACGACGTCGAAGGACGCGTCCGGAAACGCCAGGCGCTCGGCGTCCATCGCCTCGAGCCCCTCCACATGCGAGAGCCCGAGATCGACGACGCGCTCGCGCGCCTTGCGCAGCATGGCTTCGGAAATATCGACGCCGAAGATGCGGTTGGCGCGCGAATAGTCCGGCAGCGAAATCCCGGTGCCGACCCCGACCTCGAGCATCCGGCCGCCGACCCTTTCGGCGGCGGCGATCGCGGCCTGCCGGCCGCGCTCGAAGACCGGCCCGAAGACGAGATCGTAGACCGGCGCCCAGCGGTCGTAGGCTTTCTCCACCGCGTGTCTGTCAATATCGGTCGCCATCGTCATGGTGTGTCCCTCGTTCAAGGCGTTGCTTCCCGATCCGCTATCCGCGCGCCGCCGGCTGTATCGACCACGCGGCGCGACGCGCGCGCGATCTCGCGGGCACGATTTTCTGAAGGTGGCCCGCGAACTGCCGGGCGCTGGTTTCCCAGGAATGCCTCAACGCGAATGCGCGGCAGGCCTCTCGCGATATCTTCAACGCGCCCAGGCAGGCGGCGCGAAGGTCTTCGCTGAGCACGCCGACCGGATGATCCGCGATCACGTCCTTAGGCCCGGTCACCGGAAAGGCCGCCACCGGCACCCCGCAGGCCAGCGCCTCGAGCTGGACCACCCCGAAGGTGTCGGTCAGGCTCGGAAAGACGAAAACGTCGGCCGCCGCGATCGCGCCTGCGAGCTCGGCGCCTTTCTTCACGCCGAGAAATATCGCCCGCGGAAATGCCTGCTTCAGCTCGGCCTCCTGGGGGCCGTCGCCGATGACGACTTTGGAGCCCGGCAGGTCGAGCGACAAAAAGGCCTTGAGGTTCTTCTCGATCGCGACCCGTCCCGCGCAGGCGAAGATCGGCCGCGGCAGGTCGAGCGGAATGGCCCGCGCGGGCGCGAACAGCTCGGTGTCGACGCCGCGCGTCCACATGCCCAGATTCTCGAAGCCGTGCCGCCGCAGCTCGCCCGCCAGCGACAAGGTCGACACCATGGTGATGGCCGCGGGCGCGTGGAAGCGCCGCAACAGCGCGT
>DATBBS010000690.1:0-16085 GCA_036270895.1 Xanthobacteraceae bacterium | reverse complement strand
GGCGCGCGCCGCGACCTCCCAGCCGCCGATCACGGCGACCAGGATGAGGACTTGCGTGGCGATAATGGCGCCGCTCGGCCAATCCTTCTGCGCCGGCAGCCGGCGCGCGGGCCTGCCGGCGGCGGGCTTGGCCTGTCCCATTGCCATGCCGGAAAGCTCCGTCGAGCGCGGTGCGTCCTGGATGGCCATCAGGCGGCCTCCTCGAGCTTCGGCGCGGCGGCGGTGAGGAGCTTCAGACAGCGCTCCTTGATGGCGACGAACTCCGGCGACAGCGTGACGCCGCGCTCGCGCGGGCGGGGCAGCGGGATCGGGATGCGCTCGAGGATGCGCCCCGGCCTCGTGCCCATGACGTAGGTTTCGTCGGAGAGGAAGATCGCCTCTTCGACGTCGTGGGTGACGAACACCACGGTCTTCTGGAAATCACTCCAGAGCTTCATCAGCCATTCCTGCATGTGCGCCTTGGTCTGCGCATCGAGCGCGCCGAACGGCTCGTCGAGCAGGATCACATCGGTGTCGAACAGCAGCGTGCGCAGCAGCGCGGCCCGCTGGCGCATGCCGCCCGACAACGAGTTCGGATAAAGGTACTCGAACCCGGACAGGCCGTATTTCCGTAACAGGGGCAGCGCGCGCTCGCGCGCCTCGTGCAGCGGCTTGCCCTGGATTTCCATGCCGAGGATGACGTTGTCGAGCACGGTTCGCCACGGCAGCAGAAGGTCCTTCTGCAGCATATAGCCGACCCGGCCGATCGTGCCGGTGGCGTCGACGCCGTCAATCATGACGCGGCCGCCGGTCGGCTCCTGCAACCCGGCCACGATGTTGAAGATCGTGCTCTTGCCGCAGCCCGAGGGGCCGATCAGGCTGACGAAGCGGCCCGCCGGCACCGACAGCGTCACATGGGCAAGCGCCTCGAACACGCCGCCCGGCGTCGCGAAGCTCATGCTGACGTCGTCCATGCGAAGTTTTGGCGAGGCCATGACGTCTCCGTCGGCTCCAGCCGGGAGCCGTTCCGGCGAGGCTCCGCAAATTGTGTGCCAGGAAGAAAAGCTTAGCAATATCTGCCGCTCGGGCGCGCAGCCCCGGCGACCCGATGCCGCGCTGCCCATAATAGCGTCCGTTGTCGGCACGGGACGCGTTCCGTGGGCGCGACGTGAGCGCGCCGGCGGGCCTCGGCCGACGCCATGTGCTGGGCGCCGCGCTGCCTAATCGCTAGGCGAAACAGCGGAATTGTATGCAGAACGTGCCGCCCGCCACGTCGTCCGAGAACCGGACTTCGCGCGTTACCGAACAAAAACAACGGCTTCCCAGCCATTGAATTGCCCGCAACGCTTCCCGCGATTCTGGCACGGCCCTTGCGGAACACTCCCCAGCACACCGCATCCGGGAGGCTTTGATGAAGCGCCGCGAGTTCCTGAAGTCGATGACGGCAGTGGCCGCCGGAAGCGTGATGCCGGCCGCGCCCGCGGTCTGGTCGCCCGCCAAGGCACAATCGCGACAGGAGACCCTGCTGATCGTGTCCGAGAGCGGCCCCAACAATCTCGACATCCATGGCGTCGGCACCAATGTGCCCGGCTACGAGGTGTCATGGAATTGCTACGACCGCCTCATCAGCCACGAGATGAAGACGGTGAACGGCACGCCCTATTACGACCGCGACAAGTTCAAGCCCGAGCTCGCCGAGGACATGAATATCGGCGACATGTCGGCGACATTCAAACTCAGGAAGGACGCCACCTTCCACGACGGCACGCCGGTCACCGCCAAGGACGTCAAATGGTCACTCGACCGCGCCGTCACGGTCGGCGGCTTCCCGACCTTCCAGATGGGCGCCGGCTCGCTCACCAAGCCCGAGCAATTCGTCGTGGTCGACGACCGCACCATCCGGGTCGACTTCCTGCGCAAGGACCGCCTCACGGTTCCCGACCTCGCCGTGATCGTTCCCTGCGTGGTCAATTCGGAGCTGGTGAAGAAGAACGCCACCGAAAAGGATCCTTGGGGTCTCGAATACACCAAGCAGAACACCGCCGGCAGCGGCGCCTACAAGGTCGCGAGCTGGACGGCCGGCACCGAAGTGGTGCTCGAGCGCAACGACAATTGGAAGGGCGGCCCGCTGCCCAAGATCAAGCGGATCATCTGGCGCATGGTGCCGTCAGCCGGCAATCGGCGCGCGCTGCTCGAGCGCGGCGACGCCGACATTTCCTACGATCTGCCGAACAAGGATTTCGTCGAGCTCAAGGACGCCGGCAAGCTCCATATCGTGTCGACGCCCTACTCGAACGGCATCCAATATATCGGGATGAACGTGAAGACCCCGCCCTTCGACAACGTCAAGGTGCGCGAAGCGGTCGCCTGCGCGATCCCCTACCAGAAAATCATGGACGCGGTCCTGTTCGGCCTCGGGCGTCCGCTGTTCGGCGCGAAGGATGGCGCCGCGACCGAGGCCGCATGGCCGCAACCGCACAAATACAACACCGACATCGCCAAGGCGAAACAGCTGCTCGCCGAGGCCGGCTTTCCCAACGGCTTCGAGACCACGATCTCGTTCGATCTGGGCTTTGCGGGCGTCAACGAGCCGCTCTGCGTGCTCACCCAGGAAA
This sequence comes from Xanthobacteraceae bacterium, assembly GCA_036270895.1. GTDB lineage: Bacteria > Pseudomonadota > Alphaproteobacteria > Rhizobiales > Xanthobacteraceae > JAVDCA01. The sequence goes on along the minus strand of DATBBS010000690.1, from coordinate 13,491 downwards.
GCCTGGCGCAGATCGGGATAAAGACCACGATCAACAAGATTCCGGGCGCCAACTGGCGTACCGAGCTCAACAAGAAGTCGATGCCGCTCTACACCAACGTGTTCTCGGGCTGGCTCGACTATCCGGAGTATTTCTTCATCTGGTGCTATCACGGCAAGAATTCCGTCTTCAACACCATGAGCTACCAGTCGAAGAACATGGACGCGCTGATCGACGGCGCCAGCGTGGCGGCGGCGGCCGGGGACACCGCGACCTACGACAAGGATGTGAAGGGCTTCGTCGACCTCGCCTATGCGGACATGCCGCGGATCCCGCTCTACCAGCCCTATGTCAACGTCGCGACGCAGAAGAGCGTTTCCGGCTATCAATACTGGTTCCACCGCCGGCTCGACTATCGCGCCCTGGTCAAGGGCTGACGCGCCATGCTGCGGCAAATCGGCAAGCGGCTGGCGACGGCGATCCCGAGCCTGATCGGCGTCATCATCGTCACTTTCCTGCTCACCCGGGTGCTGCCCGGCGACACTGCGGCTTATTTCGCCGGCCCGGCCGCCACGCCGCAGGCCATCGCGGAAGTGCGCGCCAAGCTCGGGCTCGACCGTCCGCTGCCTGAGCAGTTCCTGCGCTACGTCCAGGATCTCACGCACGGCGATTTCGGCACGTCGCTCACCACCGGCCAGCCGGTCATCGCCGACATCGCGGCGCGGCTCCCGGCCTCGGCCGAGCTCACGCTCCTCGGCCTCATCGTCGCGATGGCGATCGCGGTGCCGCTCGGAATCCTGGCGGCGGTCCGCCAGGGCTCGCTCATCGACCACGCGTGCCGCATCGTGGCGACCGCAGGCGTCTCGCTGCCGGTCTTCTTCACCGGGCTGCTGCTGGTCTACGTGTTCTATTTCCTGCTCGGCTGGTCGCCGGCGCCGCTCGGACGGCTCGACGTCTTCTTCTCAGCGCCCCAGCGCGTCACCGGCTTCTACCTGATCGACAGCGCGATCGCGCGCGACCCCGCGCTGTTTCGCGCCGCGATCGCCACGCTCATCCTACCGGCGGCGACGCTCGCGATCTTCTCGCTCGCGCCGATCGCCCGCATGACGCGCGCCTCGATGCTGGCGGCGCTCGCGTCCGATTTCGTGCGCACGGCGCGCGCGAGCGGCCTGGCGCCGCACCGCGTGATCATCACCTACGCGTTCCGGAACGCCATGCTGCCGGTGGTGACCACGCTCGGCATGGTGTTCAGCTTCCTGCTGGGCGCCAATGTGTTGGTCGAGAAGGTGTTCGCCTGGCCAGGCATCGGCTCATACGCGGTCGAGGCGCTGATCGCGTCCGACTACGCGCCGGTGCAGGGCTTCGTGCTCGTCATGGCGGTTCTCTACGTGCTGCTCAATCTCGCGATCGATCTCGTCTATGGCGTCATCGATCCACGCGTGAGGATGGAAGGATGAGCAGCGTCGTTCACCTCGACACACCCGCGGTCGCCGGCCCCCTCCCCGCCCGCGTCAAGCAGGGATCGGTGCTCGGCCATGCGTGCTACGTGATCGGCGAAAACCCGGTCACCGGACTCGCCTTCGGGCTTTTCGTTCTGATCGCGCTCTGTGCGATCCTGGGCCCCTCGATCGCGCCTTACGATCCGCTCGCGAGCGACATCGCGGCCAAGCTGCACCCGCCGTCCATGCGTCATTGGTTCGGCACCGACCAGCTCGGGCGCGACATCCTCAGCCGCGTCATGGTGGCGACGCGCCTCGACCTCGGCATCGCAGTGTTCTCGGTCGCGCTCGTCTTTGCGCTCGGTGGCCTGTCGGGCGTGGCGGCCGGATTCTTCGGCGGCTGGACCGACCGGATCGTCGGCCGCGTCGCCGACACCATCATGGCGTTCCCGCTCTTCGTGCTCGCCATGGGCATCGTGGCTGCACTCGGCAACACCGTCACCAACATCGTGATCGCGACGGCGATCATCAATTATCCGCTTTATGTCCGGGTCGCGCGCGCGGAGGCCAATGTGCGGCGCGACGCCGGCTTCGTGCAGGCGGCGCGCCTGTCCGGCAACGGCGAGATGCGCATCGCGCTCACCCAGGTGCTGCCGAACGTCATGCCAATCATGGTGGTGCAGATGTCGCTCACCATGGGCTATGCGATCCTCAACGCGGCCGGACTGTCCTTCATCGGCCTCGGGGTGCGGCCGCCGACGGCCGAATGGGGCATCATGGTGGCCGAGGGCGCGAGCTACATGGTATCGGGCGAGTGGTGGATCGCCTTCTTTCCCGGCGGCGCGCTGATGCTGGCGGTTTTCTGCTTCAACCTGCTGGGCGACGGGCTGCGCGACATCGTCGACCCGCAGCGGCGGACCTGAGGCGTGTCGAGACCATGACCGTGACCTCGACCGAGAGCCTGAGCGAGACGATCCCGCTGCTCGACGTGCGCGACCTCACGGTCGAGTTCGCGACCCGCCGCGGCACGGTGCGGGCGGTCGAGCATGTCAGCGTCAGCGTGGCCAAGGGCGAGACCGTCGGCATCGTCGGGGAGTCCGGCTCGGGCAAGTCGGTCACCTCCTATGCGGTCATGCGCATCCTCGATCGCGCCGGGCGCATCGCGGACGGCGCGATCACCTTTTCGGGGGTCGATATCCGCAAGGCGCGGGAACGCGAGGTGCGCGACCTGCGCGGCCGAGAAATCTCGATGATCTTCCAGAATCCGCGCGCGGCCCTCAATCCGATCCGCAAGGTCGGGCACCAGATCGAGGACGTCCTGCTGCAGCACATCCAGGCCGTGACCTCGGACGCCAAGGCGAAGGCGATCGACGCGTTGCGCAAGGTGAGGATCGCGCGGCCGGAGGAGCGTTATCACGCTTACCCGTTCGAATTGTCGGGCGGCATGTGCCAGCGCGTCGTGATCGCGCTCGCGCTTGCCTGCCAGCCGCAGCTCCTGATCGCCGACGAGCCCACCACCGGTCTCGACGTCACCACCCAGAAGGCCGTGATGGACCTGATCGTCGAGCTCACGCGCGAGCGCGGCATGTCAACCATCCTGATCACCCATGATCTCGGTCTCGCCGCCGCCTATTGCGACCGCGTGGTGGTGATGGAGAGGGGCAAGGTGGTGGAGACCGCGCCGGCCGCGAAGATCTTCAGCGCGCCCGAGCATCCCTATACCAAGAAGCTGATGCGCGCGACGCCGCGCCTCGGCGCCAGCCTGCGCGACCTGCTGCCCGCCGACGCGCCGGTGCCGCGCGCGCCGCCGTCGAATCCGCCGCTGACCAACCCCGGCGAACGACTGCTCACGGTCGAGAATCTGGTGAAGGAATATCCGCGCCAGGGTGCCGGCGGAGTCATGGCGAAACTCTTTGGACGAAAGAACGGCGATCCGGCCGCGGCGGTGTTCCGCGCCGTCGACGGCATCAGCTTCGAGATCGGGCGCGGCGAGAGCGTGGGGCTGGTCGGTGAATCCGGCTGCGGCAAGTCGACCACCTCGATGATGGTGATGCGGCTGATCGACAAGACCGGCGGAGCGATCCGCTTCGACGGCGCCGACATCGGCGCGATTCCCGCCAAAGCCTTCGCGACCTTGCCGTTGCGCAAGCGCATCCAGATGGTGTTTCAGGACCCGACCGACAGCCTCAATCCGCGCTTCACGGCGGCGCGCGCGATCGCGGACCCGATCCTGCGCCTCGGCGACACGCGCGGGCGCGACGCGGTGCGGGCGCGCTGCGAGGAGCTGGCCCGCCGGGTCGGGCTGCCGGTCGAGTTGCTCGACCGCTTTCCGCATCAACTCTCCGGCGGCCAGAAGGCGCGGGTCGGCATCGCGCGGGCGATTGCGCTCGCGCCCGAGCTGGTCATACTGGACGAGCCGACCGCCGCGCTCGACGTGTCGGTGCAGGCGGTGGTGCTCAACCTCCTGCAGGACCTCAAGGCCTCGCTTTGCATGAGCTATCTCTTCGTGTCGCACGACCTCAACGTGGTGCGCCTCCTGTGCGACCGGGTCATCGTGATGCAATCGGGCAGGATCGTGGAGCAGGGGCCGACCGAGCGCGTGCTGGGCGCGCCGCAGACCGACTATACGCGCGAGCTGCTTGCCGCGATCCCGCATCCGCCGCTCTGACACGGGATCCTCCGCCATGGCGCCGACAGACCCGCTCGACGACTTCATCACGGCCGCCGCGGAAGCGCTCGCGCTTCCGATCGACCCGGCCTGGCAGCCTACGGTGCGTCAGCACCTCGCCGTCACGCTGAAATTCGCGCGCCTGGTCGAGGAATTCGATCTGCCGGACGAGACCGAGCCGTCACCCGTGTTCAGGGCCTGACGCGATGTCCATCGACCCGGAATCCACGGCCGCGGAGATCGCGCAGGCCGTGCGTGGTGGCGCCGTGACCGCGCTGGACGTGACCGAGGCCGCGCTCGCGCGCATCGTCCGGCGCGATCCGCTGCTCGGCGCCTTCACCGACGTAACCGCGGGGCGCGCCCGCGCCCGGGCTCGCGCGATCGACGCCGGGCGCGCGGCGGGAAAACCGCCCGGCGCGCTGGCCGGCGTGCCCTTCGCGGTCAAGAACCTGTTCGACGTCGAAAGCCTGGCGACCCGGGCGGGATCGAAGATCAATCGCGAGCGTGCGCCCGCGCAGCGCGACTCGCCGCTGATCGAACGCCTGGAAGCCGCCGGCGCGGTTCTGGTGGGCACGCTCAACATGGGCGAATACGCCTACGACTTCACGGGCGAGAATGTGCATGATGGCGCCTCGCGCAATCCGCACGACACCAGCCGGATGACCGGCGGTTCGTCAGGCGGCTCGGCCGGCGCGGTCGCGGGTCGCCTGGTGCCGCTGGCGCTCGGCTCCGATACCAACGGATCGATCCGGGTGCCCTCCTCATTGTGCGGATTGTTCGGCCTCAAGCCGACCTACGGGCGGCTGTCGCGCGCGCGCAGCTTTCCCTTCGTGGCGAGCTTCGATCATCTCGGACCCCTCTGTCGCTCGGCGCGCGATCTCGCGCTGTCCTATGACGCGATGCAGGGGCCGGACCCGGACGATGCGGCCTGCGTCGATCGCCCGGCCGAGCCGACGCTGGACGCGCTCGAGCGCGGCACAGACGGGCTGCAGATCGCAGTCGCGGGCGGCTATTTCGCCGCCGGCCTCACGCCGGAGGCGCAGACCGCTGTCTCGCGCGTCGCGCAAGCGCTGGGCGCGCGGCGCACGGTCGAGCTGCCGGAGCCGGAACGTGCGCGCGCCGCCGCCTATGTGATCACGGCGACCGAGGGCGCCAGCCTGCATCTCGACCGGCTGCGGCGGCGCGCGAAGGATTTCGATCCTGCGGTGCGCGATCGCTTGATCGCGGGCGCCCTGGTGCCGGCAACCTGCGTGAACCAAGCGCAGAAATTCCGCCGCTGGTATCGCGAGCGGGTGCTCGCCCTGTTCGACCAGGTGGATGCGATCCTCGCCCCGGCGACGCCCTGCACAGCGCCGCTCATCGGCCAGGAAACCTTCCGGCTCGGCGGCGTCGAGATGCCGGTGCGGCCGAATCTCGGCGTCTACACCCAGCCGATCTCGTTCATCGGGCTGCCCGTGGTGGCGGCGCCGATCCCGCTCGCGCCGCTGCCGATCGGCGTGCAGATCATCGCGGCGCCCTGGCGTGAGGACGTGGCGCTGCGTATAGCCTATGCGCTCGAACGGGCCGGCGTCGCGGCCGCGCCCAAGCCCCCAATCCGATGAATTTCGGGAGAACCCACATGGACATCGACCTGCCCGAGGTCGTTGCCGAGGTGAGACGGGAGTTCGAGCGCTACGAGCGGGCGCTGGTGTCGAACGACGTCGCGACACTCGACAGCGTATTTCGCGACGACCCGCGCACGATCCGCTACGGCGGCGGCGAAAATCTGTACGGCTACGGGGAGATCAAGGCCTTTCGCGCCGCGCGTTCGCCGGCCGGCCTCGCGCGCACGATCCACAAGACCGTGATCACCGCCTATGGGCGCGATTTCGCGACCGCCTCGACGCTCTTTCGGCGCGCCGGCATGCCCGGCAAGGTCGGCCGCCAGATGCAGACCTGGGTGCGCTTCCCGGAAGGCTGGCGCGTGGTCGCGGCGCATGTGAGCGCGATCGACGAACCCGGCGAAGCGCCACCATGAGCGACCTGTCACTCGCGCCGCAGGAAGCCCGCGCCGGCCGGCGGACGCTTGCCGACGAGTTGCGGCACCAGCTGGCCGACCAGATCATGTACGGCGCGCTCGCGCCCGGCACGGCGCTCGACGAGACCGAGCTCGCGCGCCGCTTCGCGGTATCGCGTACGCCGGTGCGCGAGGCGATCCGGCTGCTGGCCGCGGGCGGCCTGGTGGAGACGCGGCCGCATCGCGCCGCCGTGGTGGCGCGTCCGAGCCATCAGCGGCTGATCGGCATGTTCGAGGCGATGGCCGAGCTCGAGGCGCTGTGCGCCGGCTTCTCGGCCGAGCGGATGAGCGGCAACGAACGCCACGCGCTCGAGGCCGCCCACGAGGAATTGCGCGCGCTCGTCCACGGTGGCGATCCGCAGCGTTATCACGAAAGCAACGAGGCGTTCCATGGTGCCCTTTATGCGGGCGCCCACAACGCGTATCTGGCCGAGCTCACGCTCACGACCCGGCTGCGGGTGGCGCCGTTCCGACGCGCCCAGTTCCGCAACCTCGGGCGGCTGGCGAAATCGCATGTCGAGCACGACCGCGTCGTGGAGGCCGTGTTGCGCGGCGAGCGCGCGCGCGCCGCCGAGGCCATGCGGGCGCATATCATGACAGTATGCCGCGAATACGAAGTCTATGCCGGATCGGCCGCGGCCTCTCGCGTCTGACGGCGCCTCACTCCGCGGCGGCCACGAAGGCGCGCCAGCCCCCGAAGGCCGAGATGTCGCGCGCGCCGGCGACCGCTTCGGCCTCGACCAGGAAGCCCTTCACGGCCCGGCCATCGGCAAGCTGCACCGAGCCGATCGAGAGCGGCGGCGGGACGGCAGCGACGAAACGCCCGAAACCCTCGGGCGGCAGCGCCCAGATCTCGACCGAGATCGCGGCGCCGCGGCCGGACGCGACGCGCAGCAGGCCGGGCTTGCGCGCGCCGGGCTCGGTGAGCGCATAGAGCCGATAGTGCGGACCGGTCGTGGTGGTCTCGGCCAGGCGTCCGCCGTGCAGTTTCAGCTCGTCATTGAGCGGCATGCCGGACAGATGCGCGCCGACCACCGCGAGCGCGATAGCCCCGTCCGGCCGGGTGTCGGGCAGAGGCGCGAGCGCGGGTTGCGGCAGCCCGAGCGCGCCGAGCGGCAGGGCGGTGTCGGCGTGGAAGGAACGGCCCACCGACGCAACGAGCGCGTCGGCGCCGCTCGGTGCCAGCAACGTGATGCCGAAGGGCCGCGCGCCGTGCAGGGCGGCAGGCACCGCCAGTCCGCACAGATCGAGCAGGTTGACGAAATTGGTGTAGGTTCCGAGTCGGCTGTTGAGCTGGATCGGATCGCGCACCACCTGGTCGACCGAATAGACGGTCGGCACCGTCGGCAGAGCCAACAGGTCGACCCGATGGAAGGTGTGTTCCGCGGCGCGGCGCAGCTCCTCCAGCCGGTAGAAGGCTTTGAAGGCCGCGACCGCACTCGGCCGCGCGCCGTCCAGAATGATCTCGCGCGTCACCGGATGCATCGCATCGGGCGACGAGACGATCAGTGATTGTGTCGCCGCATAGCGTTCCGCGACCCACGGGCCCTCGTAGAGCAGGCGCGCCGCCTCATAAAAGGGCTCGATGTCGATCTCGACGATCTCGACACCGAGGCCGCTCAGCCGCGCGAGCGCGGCGGCATAATCCGCGGCCGCCTCCGTGTCGCCGAAAAACACCCGCTCGCTGGGCCGCGGCACGCCGACCTTGATTCCGCGTGGTACCGCGCCCAAATCCCCGACCGGACGCCCCCGCGAATAAGGATCGTTCACATCGCTTCCCGCCAGCACGGTCAGCGCCGCCCAGGCGTCGTCGGTCGTGAGACCGAACACCGAGACGCAATCGAGGGTCCGGCAGGCCGGAACCACCCCATAGGTCGAGACCAGGCCGAGGCTCGGCTTCAGGCCGACGATATTGTTGAGCAGAGCCGGCACCCGGCCGGAGCCGGCGGTGTCGGTGCCGAGCGCGAGCGGCACCAGCCCAGCCGCCACCGCGACCGCCGAGCCCGAGCTCGAGCCGCCCGGGATCAGTGTCGCATCGAGCGTGTTGCGCGGCACCCCATAGGGCGAGCGGAGGCCGACGAGGCCGGTCGCGAACTGGTCGAGATTGGTCTTGCCGATGACGATCGCGCCCGCCTGCCGCAGCCGGGCGACCGCGGTTGCGTCCCTGCCGGGTTGATAGGCGAAGGCCGGACAGGCCGCCGTGGTCGGCAGGCCCTTTACGTCGATATTGTCCTTCACGGCAACTGGGATGCCGTAGAGCGGCAGGTCGCGGCTGCGGCACGCGAGCGCCTTGGCCTCCGCCAACGCGTCCTGCTCGTCGCGCAGGCTGATGAAGACGGCGGGATCGCCATGGGCGCGGACGCGCGCAAAGCTGCGCGCCACGGTCTGTTCCGGCGTCATGGCGCCAGCGCGATGTGCCCGCAGGATGTCGGCAACCGTCTCTGTCATGCTCATCTCCGGGCGCGCCTCCGGACGGAGACCACGCACCATCCTTCCGCACACCGACTCGTGTGTGCGGCGATTCTCTCACGCCCGGCGCTCGTGAAAAGCACGATCCGTGCCGGCAAATCAATCGCCCGTCGGCCCTTTGTTGCCCAGCGGCCGGGCCGGCGGGCCCGTATAGGTCCACAGCAAATGGCGCGGGATCGGGCCTTTGTTGCGATAGTCCGACTGGCTCTCCTCCCAGGCGTGCGCCAGAGCGCCGACCGAGCGCGCCAGCACGAACAGGCCGCGGCACAGCGGCGGCGCAAAGCCGAGCTCGGCGAAAATCACGCCGGTGGCGCCGTCGATATTCATCGGGATCCTGCGGCGCTTGCGCGCCGCGAGCTCGGCCTCGACGGCGCGGCCGATGACCGCGAAGCGGCCCGAGACGGCGCCGGCGGCGGTGGCCTGGTCGACCAATTCCAACAGCCGCGGCGCGCGCGGATCGACGGGGTGGAAACGATGACCGAAGCCCGGCACATGCGAGACGCCGGCCGCGGCGAGTGCCGTCATCTCGGCCGCGACCGCGGCCTTGACGGCGGCGTCGTCCGACGCGCCCATCGCATCGAGGCGCCGCGCAATTGCGCCGAACAGCGTCACGCATTGCTCGCCGGCGCCGCCATGGACGTCGCCCAGCATGTTGACGGCCGACGCCATCGCATTGTTGATTCCCACCCCGCAGGTCATCGCCATCCGGGCGACCGCGATCGACGGCGCCTGCGGGCCGTGGTCGACCGCGGCGACCAGCGCCGCTTCCAGAAGCTCCGCCTTGCGGCGATCCGGCAGCTCGCCGCGGGTGAGCAGCCACACGATCTCGGCGAAGCCGACGCGTCCGATCAGCTCTTCGATCGCATAGCCACGGAAGCGGATGGTGCCCGGCTGCATCTCGACAATCGCGGTCGACCACCAGTCTTCCGGCGTCTTCGGGGTTCGGCTCATGCGGCGCCCTCCCGGCGCAAGGCGTCGATCTCGGTTGCGTCATAGCCGAGCTCGGCCAGAAGCGTGTCGGTGTCGGCGCCGAGCAGGCGTGGCGCGAAGGTGGGCTCGGGGTCCCCGCTCGCCAGGCGGAAACCGGAGCGCAGCACGCTGACGTCGCGGCCGACGCCCGCAACGTCGTCGAAGGCGCGCACCAGCCGCCGCTCCGTGACCTGCGGATGCGCCAGCATGGCGGGCACGTCGAGTACCTCGCCGGCCGGCACGCCATGGCGGTTGAACATCGCGGCCCATTCCTCGGCACGCCGTCCGGCAAGCGCCGCTTCGAGCTCGGGTTTCAACTCGGCACGGCGGCGTTTGCGTTCCTCGCGCTCCGCGAAGCGCGGGTCGGTCTTGAGGTCGGGGCGCCCGACGAGGTCGCACAGGGTCTCGAACTGGTTCTGCTCGTTGGCCGCGATATTGAGAAGCCCATCGGCAGTCGCGAAGGCGCCGGACGGGCTCGCGGTCATGTTTTCGTTGCCCATCGGCAGCGCGCGCACGCCAGCGACCAGCCAATTCGACACGGCCCAGCCCATGGCGGCGACCGTCGATTCCAGCATCGACACGTCGATGAACTCGCCCTGCCCGCTGCGCTCGCGCTTGAGCAGCGCGGCGACCAGCGCGAAGGCGGCGGTCATGCCGCCGGTCGTATCGGCGACCGGATAGCCGACCCGCAGCGGCGCGCTGTTGGCGTCGCCTGTGACGCTCATGGCGCCCGAGAGGCCCTGGATGATCTGGTCATAGGCCGGATTGTCCCTGAGCGGGCCGTCCTGCCCGAAACCGGAGATCGCGCAATAGACCAGGTCGGGCTTGCGCTCCTTCAAGGCCTCGTAGCCGAGCCCGAGCCGCGCCATCACGCCGGGGCGGAAATTCTCCACCAGCGCGTCGGCGCTGGCGACCAGCCGCAGAAAGGCCTCCCGGCCGCCAGGATGCTTGAGATTGAGGGTGAGCGAGCGCTTGCCGCCGTTCTGCGCCAGAAAAGACGCGCCCATGCCGGCCTTGTTCAGCGCCGCGTCGGCGCCGAGCCGGCGCGCAAGATCGCCGGTGCCCGGCACCTCGACCTTGACCACGTCGGCGCCGAGCTGCGCGAGCTGGTAGCAGGCGAAGGGGCCGGCCAGCACGTTGGTCATATCCAGGATCCGGAAGCCCGCCAGCAGTCCGCCCACGTCGTCCTCGTTTCACAACCCCGCGCCGATGCCCCAGATTGTGCGGCACGCGCAAGCGCGATAATAGCTCAACGGCCCACCGCGACCCACCCGCCTTCCTTGAATTCGCACAGGACCCACAATGGCCGGCAACACCAAACGCGTCTTCTATGTGAAGTATCTGGCGGCGCCCGACTATGCAGAAGCGCTCGCGCAGCGGCCCGACGTGCGGCTCGACAAGCTGGAGAACGAGAGTGCCGACGACGTGGCGACGCCCGTTTTGTCGCAGGCGCATGCCTATCAGATCGGCTCGGCGCGCGACGAGATCGCGACCAGGTTTCACGCGACGGCCGCGCTCTTGGCGTGCACCCCGAGCCTGCTGATCGTCTCGACCAACGGCGTGGGCTACGACACCGTGAACGTGAAGGACTGCACGCAGGCCGGCGTGCTGGTGCTCAACCAGGCCGGCGGCAACCGCGAGGCGGTGGCGGAGCACGTGATCGGCATGATGCTGTGTCTCGCCAAGCGCATCATCGAGGTCGACCGCGCGATGCGGCGGGAGAAGAATCTCGACCGCAATGCCTTCATGGGCAACGACATGTTCGGCAAGACCATCGGGATCATCGGCATCGGCCATGTCGGCAGCCGCATCGCGGAGCTGTGCCGCGGCCTCCTCAACATGCGGGTGCTCGCCTGCGATCCCTACCTGTCGGCCGCCGAGGTCGCGGCGCGCGGCGCCGAGAAGGTCGAGCTCGCCGACCTGTTGCGGCGCGCCGACGTGGTGTCGGTCAACTGCCCGCTTTCAGAGGAGACGCGCGGTATGATCGGCGCGCCGCAATATGCGTTGATGCAGCCACATGCCTATTTCATCAGCGCGGCGCGCGGCTTCATCCACGACGAGGCCGCGCTGGCTGACGCGCTCGCCGCCAAGAAGATCGCCGGCGCCGGGCTCGACGTATGGTCCAAGGAGCCGCCTCCGCCCGACCATCCGCTGCTGCGCTTCGACAACGTGCTGGTGAGCCCGCACACCGCCGGCGTCACCGTCGAGACGCGCGCCAACATGGCGCGCATCGCGGCCGCGCAGATTCTCGACGCGCTCGACGGCAAGCGCCCGCCGCGGATCGTCAACCCGGAGGTGTGGCCGGTCTACGCGCAGCGGTTCGAGAAGGCGTTCGGGTTTCGGCCGGCGGATTGAACCGTCGGCCGCCTATGCCGGGTCATGCGACCGCCAATCCGCCATCTTGATTTCCGGGGCTTCGTCCGGCACAGACCCCCCCGGCGAGCGCGCCGAGAGGGCAATCCTACCGGCCGCTCGTGTCTGAGGCCTCTGAAACTCCGCCGCCGCGGAACCCGAGCGGCAGTCGGGGGTTATTCAATGTTTGGGTGACGCCAGCGACGCGTCGGGGTCCGGGGTTCGATGAAGGAACGATCAGAAGCAAGCGCCCGGAGGCCGCGGCCTCAGACCGCGTTTCTGCACTCCACTGCGGCGGGAGAAAGCGAGCTCGCGACACTGATGCGCGAATTCGACTGGGCGACGACGTCGCTCGGTCCGCCGGAACGATGGCCTCAGAGTCTCAAGACGTCGGTCGGCATCATGCTGACTTCCCGCCAGCCGATCTGGATCGGGTGGGGACCCGAGCTGATCTATCTCTATAATGACGCCTACAAGTCGATCATCGGCGGCAAGCATCCGCGGGCCCTCGGCAGGCCGGTCCGGGAAGTCTGGAGCGAGATCTGGGACGACATCGCCCCCCTGCTTTCACAGGCGATGGGCGGCCAGGAAGGCACCTATGTGGAGTCGCAGCTCCTCATCATGGAGCGCAACGGCTATCCCGAGGAGACCTACTACACCTTCTCCTATAGCCCGATCCCGGCGGACGACGGCCACGTCGGCGGCATTTTTTGCGCCAACAGCGACGATACGCAACGTGTGATCGGCGAGCGGCAGCTGGCGCTGCTGCGGGAGCTTGCGGCGACCGCCGCCGAGGCGCGGACGTGGGAGCAGGCCTGCGAGCGTAGTGCCCGCGCGCTCGCAACCAACCCGCGCGATCTCCCCTTCGCGATGATCTACATCCTCGATCCAGATCAGAAACATGCACATTTGGCGGCAACCGCCGGCATCGATGCCGACCACCCCGCCGCGGTCAAAAGCCTCTCGCTGGACGAGCACGGTCCCTGGCCACTGGGTGAAGTGAATGCCGATCACAAGCCGCGTGTGGTCGCAGACCTGGAGTCCGAGTTCCAGTCGACGTTTCCGCGCAACGTCTGGGCGCAGCCTCCGGACAAGGCCGTCGTGCTGCCGATCCTGGCAAGCGGCGAAACGGGCCATTCCGGATTTTTGATCGCGGGACTGAATCCGTTCCGGCTGTTGGACGACAGCTATGCGGGCTTTCTCGATCTCATTGCCAGGCAGATCGGCGCCAGCATCGCCAACGCGGAGGCCTATGAGCAGGAGCGTCGTCGGGCCGAAGCGTTGACCGAGATCGACCGAGCCAAAACGGCATTCTTCTCGAATGTCAGCCACGAATTCCGCACGCCGCTGACGTTGATGCTCAGCCCGCTCGAAGAGGTGCTGGCAAAGGCCGAGGACGTGACGCCCGACCACCGGGCGCTGGTGACGGTCGCACACCGCAACGGCGTGCGCCTCCTCAAGCTGGTGAACTCGCTTCTCGATTTCTCGCGACTCGAGGCCGGCAAGGCGCAGGCAAGCTTCGAGCCGGTCGATCTCGCCAAGCTGACCGCCGATGTCGC